>CALWOS010000259.1 GCA_944383185.1 uncultured Oscillospiraceae bacterium | reverse complement strand
GCCGAGGCCTGGGAGGCGCTCCTGCCCCTGGCGGCGCGGACAGCGGCCCGGCAGCGGGACTGGCGCGCGGCGGCCCTGCGCAAGGGCGCCCCGGCGGAGGGGACGGCGGGCTCTGCCCAAACGGAGGACGCACCGGAGGCGGCGTTCCTCCGGGTACGGCAGCGGTTTTCCGCCGGCGTGGGCGAGATGGCCTGGGACGTTTCCCCGGCAGAGGAGGGCCTGTCCCCGCCGGAGGCGGCATATCTCCGCGGCGGGGAGGCGGGCACCGCTCGGCAGACGGGGGACCTGCCCCGGGAGGACCGGACGGCCCGCCGGGAAGCGGAGGCGGTCTCCCGAATTTTGGAGAGGGGCGCCCGGGGCTATGACGCCGGGTTCATCCACTATTGAGGAAAGGAGGCGGGGAAGATGGCCTTGCCGCCCATGCGGTACAAGAACTTCATCTGGCCCCACAATCCCCGGGTTTATTCCATTGACTTTACCCGGCATGTAGCGGCGAAAAAGGTCCCTTTCGGGGACTATATTCTCCAAGACCTGGGCCTGGGGCACCGGGTGCTCCGGGGGGAGGGGGAATTTGTGGGCAGCGGCGCCTACGACACCTTCAAGAGCCTGGCCACGGTGTTTTACGAGGGGACGCCGGGGCTGCTGGTACATCCCCTGTGGCAGGAGTCCAGCGCCTATTTTGTGGAGCTGCGCCTGGAGCAGGAGCCCACGGAGGACTATGTGAAATACGCCTTCGCCTTCTGGGAGGACTTCTCCGGATATTCCAAGGGGGCGAAGCTCCTGGCGGAGGAGAGCGCCATCGGCGTGACCGTGGGAAACGGCGGCGGTCAGGCCCCGGAGGGGGGAGAGGTATGGTATACGGTGCAGGCCGGCGACTGCCTGTGGTTCATCGCCCGGGACAACGGCACCACCGTGGAGGCCATTGTGGCGCGCAATCCCCAGCTTCGCAACCCCAACGTCATCTATCCCGGAGACCGGATCCGGATCTTTTGAAGCGGGAGGGGGAAGGAGCATGACGGGGATCGTCACGGACTATGCGGGCTTTGACTGGGAGCTCCCCACGCTGCTGGAGTGGGAGGTGGAACACGGGCTTGGCACGCCCTGCGACAGCTTCACGGTGCGCTTTGCCTACGACGTATCCCTCCAGGGGGTGCTGGAAAACGCCGTGGAGTTCCGGGGGATCCACAACGGGAGCGTGGTGTGCCGGGGGGTGGTGGACGAGTTCATTGCCACGGCGGACAGCGGCGGCGCCGTGGTGGAGCTCACCGGCCGGGGACGGCAGGCGCGGCTCCTGGATAACGAGGCGGCAGCCGTGGTTTATTACGGCGTGGGGCTGGATTTTCTACTGGAAAACCATGTGCGGCCCTGGGGCGTGACAGACATCCGCGTCTCAGGGGATTACGGCAGGGCCTCCGTGCTCCAGGTGAACGCGGGGATGAGCCAGTGGGGCGTACTGGAGCTGTTCTGCCGGTTTTCCGGCGGGGCGCTGCCCCGCTTTTCTCCGGACGGCACGCTGATCCTGGGGGAGGAGCCCGGGATCGTGCGGGTGGTGGACGAGAACGTGGCCGTGGTGTGGCAGCGCTGGAGCCAGCAGCGCTACGGCGTGATCTCCCAGGTGCTGGTGAACAACCGGAGCTGGGGGTCCCAGGTGGTGGACAACGCCTTTTTCCAGGAGCGGGGCGGGCGCTGCCGTCGGGTGGTGAGCTCTCCCCGGCGCTCCGGTTATGACGCCCTGCGCTATACGGGAGAGTATCAGATCCAGCAGTCCCAGCGAAACTGGAGGATCTGCCAGGTCGAGCTGGCGAGCCAGTTCGCGGCCTTCCCGGGGGACCGGGTCTGGCTCAGCGGCGACCCCCTGGGTCTCCGGGCCCAGGAGATGCGTGTGACGGCAAGCCGCTGCTACGCCGACGGACACGGCGCCGGCACGGTGCTGACCATGACATACACGGAGGACCAGGACCAGGGGCAGAACAACGAGGCGCTGCAACGGCTCTGATCCTTGTATAAAAAGAAGGCAGGAGGTGCGACAGCCATGTGGCTGGCAAAGCAGGCGGCCCTTTCGGACCGGGAGCGCCAGGGGGCCGTGACTACGGGCGAGGTGACTATCAGCGGGGAGAGCCCCGCGGCCAAGGCCGCCGAAGAGCTCCGGGCGCTGGAATTGGCCGCGCCGGAGGGCGTGTACTGGAAACCTCGCGTGGGACAGCAGATGCTCCTGCTCCACGCGGATGACGGAACGGAGCTGGCCGCCGGGGTGCTGGGGCAGACGGCGCCGGCAGACCTGGCCCCGGGGGAGCTGCTCCTCACCAGCGCCGGCGGGGCGGTGATCCGACTGAAAAACGACGGGAGCATCCGCATCACGGGGGCACTTTACATCAACGGGATGCCCTATGTCCCGGGAGGGGGAGGCGCATGAGAGAATGGAACTGAAGCTGCTTGCCGGGGACTATGTCCCCGGCGCCCAGGGGCCGGAGCTGATCTCCGGCCAGGAGGAATTGGCCCAGCGGGTGCTCATGCGGCTCACAGCCCGGCGGGGGGCCTTCCCTCTGCTGCCGGAGTATGGCAGCAGGCTGTATGCCCTGCCCCAAGTGAAGGCCTCCCAGCGGGCATTGGCCGCCCGGCAGTACGCCGCGGAGGCCCTGGCGGAGGAGACGGAGCTGGTCCTTACGGACGTGGAGCTGCTCTCGGTGTCGGAGGAGGGGAGCGAGCTGCGGCTGTGGCTGGAATACCAGGGCCAGCCGCTGCGCCTGCAAGTGGAGATCTGAGGTGACGGCATGAAAACGACAGATGAGATCTATCAGGAGATGAAGGCCCTATTTTGCGAGAAGAGCGGCGCCAGCCTCCGGGAGGGCGGGGATATGGCCCTGCGGCTGTATACCGCTGCAGCGCAGCTATATACCCTGTGGGCCCAGGCCGACTTTCTGGAAAAACAGGCATTTCCTCAAACGGCGGCAGGGGAATATCTGGACCGCCACGCCCAGAGCCGGGGCCTGACCCGGATGCCGGCGGCCACGGCGGCCGGGACGCTGACCTTTTCCCGGAAGGAGGCGGCGCAGACCGCTACGGAGATCCCCAAGGGCTGCGTCTGCGCCACGCTGGGCGGGGTACAGTTTGCCACCACGGAGACGGGCTGGATCCTGTCCGGGGAGACGGCCGCCGACGTGCCCGCCGCCGCGCTCCGGGAGGGGGCGGCAGGCAACGCGGCGGCGGGGAGCGTGGTGCAGATGCTCCAGCCTCCGGCGGGGGTGGTAGGCTGCACCAATGAGAGCGCCTTTTCCGGAGGGCGGGACGAGGAGAGCGACGAGAGCCTCCGCAGCCGTCTCCTGAACAGCTACCGGAAGCTGCCCAACGGGGCGAATGCGGCCTACTACGAGACCCAGGTGCTGGACATTCCGGGAGTGGCGGCGGTGGAAGTGACACCCAAGGCCCGGGGCCTGGGGACGGTGGACATTGTGGTGGCCGGGACGGACGGCGTCCCGGACAGCGCCCTGCTCCAGACAGTCCAGGATACCTTGGACAGCCAGCGGGAGATCTGTGTGGACATCCAGGTGAAGGCGCCCAGCACCCAGGCGGTGGACGTGACGGTATACCTCCAGGCCCAGGAGGGCTATGACCTGAGCGAAGTGAGCGCGCGGGTGAGCACGGCGCTGAACGGCTATTTTTCCGGCACACTTTTGGGCGCGGGCGTACTGCGAGCCAGGCTGGGAAATCTGGTGTACAACGTGCCGGGGGTGGCCAACTACAACCTGGTGAAGCCCGCGGCGGATGTGACGCCGGCAGCCGGGGTGCTGCCGGTGGCGGGAACGCTGACGGTGGGGGCGATGTGATGGGCTACGGGAGCTATTACCGGGAACTGCTGGAGCCGCTGGGCTTGTACGCGTTTGCAGAAGGAGGCCTCTCCGCCGCCGAGGCGGACGCCCTGGGAGAGGCAATGGACGCACTCCTGGAGAATCTGGACGCCACGGAACGGGAGGCCACGCTGGCCACCGCGGAAGACGCGGGCCTGTCCAGCTATGAAGCGCTGTTGCCATTCCGCCCGGTGAGCGACACTTTGGCAAGCCGGCGGCAGGCCCTGGCGGCACTGCTGCGCATCGACGGATGCAGCTTTACCCTGGACGCGCTCCAAGCCACCCTTTCGGGCTGCGGCATCCCGGCCACGGTGTCCGAGACCGGGGAGCACTTTGTGGTGGAAGTGCGCTTTCCGGAGCACCGGGGCATCCCCCAGGGCTTTGAAGAGATTGCCCGGCGGATCGGGGAGATCCTGCCCTGCCATCTGGAGGTGCGGTATGTCTACCAATTCCCCACCTGGGGACAGGTGGAGGCGGCCTATCCCTTGTGGGGGGATTTTGAGGACGCGGAGGCGGACTGGAACACCCTGGAACGGCTGGAGCCGGAGGAGGGAGAACAGTGAATGAATGGACAGTGGTGACGGTGCTGGTGACCCTGGCGGGGTTGGCCACGGCGGTGGTGAAGCCCCTTTTGCGCATCAACGCCTCTCTGACCCGGCTGATCCAAGCGGTGGACGCGCTGGAGAAAAATCTCCAGACCCTCACCGAAAAGAACAGCCATGCCCATGAACGCCTCTGGCAGGAGAGCCGCCGCCATGAGGAAAAACTGACCTGCTATGAGACAAGGCTGTCTCTCCTGGAGAAGGAGGAGGCCTGAAAAAGGCAGTGCCGTCCTTTTGCAAGGACGGCACAATTTAATGTCGAATTCAGAGAATTTCCCTGAAAAATATATCAATTCCAGAAAAATCAGGGGAGCGGCGGGCGGCGGGGAAGCAAAACCTTCCCGTAGCAGCACAGGGTGGAACTGCTGTCCGGCGGAATGTGCCGGTCTGCGTCGGCATAGGCGCGGTTCAGGGAGAACAGGTGCACGGCGCCAACCATGTCCCGGCAGTACTGCTTGCAGAGCATGTCCCCGTCTACAAAGAAAAGGCCTACGTCCCCGTCCGCCAGGCCGCTGCGCCGGGTGACCAGGACGATGCTGCCGTCAGCAATCCAGGGCTCCATGCTCTGGCCGGAGATTCTGGCGGCAAAGTCTGCGGGGCTGTCCTCCGGCACGCTGTGGAGGACAAAGTCCTCCCCCTCTACCGGGGAAGCATAGCCCGCGGCGGCGGGGGTGGCATACAAAGGGATCAGGCGCTGCCGGGGAGGCGCGGGGTCTTCCAGGCGGGCGGACTCCGCTTCCAGCACGGCGCGGATCACCCGGCGGCCGGGGGCGTCCAGATTCCGGTAGCGGTGCAGGAGCTCCCACTCTTCCTCCGAGGGGTGGGGAACAGGCGCCGGCTCATCCAGAGTGGGGTAAAAGCGCTGCACCGGTACCTGGAGCGCCTGGCTCAGGCGTTGGAGCAGCTCAGGATTCACCTTGACGCTGTCCCGTTTGATGATGCTGTATAAGGTCTGGGCCGGAACCTGGGCCAGCCGGCTCAGCTCCCGGACGGAGAGCTGCCGCTCCTGGAGGAGCTGCTGTAGAATACTACCCACCATGGCATTCACCTCGTTTCCTTTATATCATGCCCAGAGGGAGAAGTCAAATCATTTTTATGCAACAGCATAATTTCTATTGACAAATTATGCTGTTGCGTCTATTATGTCACTTAGAAATACGCACAAGCATACAATGGAGCGTACGAAAGAGGTGACGGAGAGAGGGAGGGCACAGATGTATTATCACTGTCCGGAGCATCCGACGCTGCGCCGGTTGCTCCTGGGGGGCCTGCCTGGTCCGGAACTGTGGGAAAGTGAGGAAGGGCATGTTGATGGACTTTATCAAGAATGTGACGGCGTTGATCAAAGTGAAAACCATAGTGACGTTTGCGGTGATGGGGGTGTTTGTGGTCCTGGCGCTCCGGGGGGACATCACGCCGGATAACGTGATGGTCATCACCTCCACGGTGATCGCATTTTATTTTGGGACACAGGTGGAACGTTGAGAGAGGAGGAATTTTCCCATGACGGAAATTCAGGTGCAATACACCACAAAGTCTGACGCCTGGCGGAACTCGGCTTTGACGCCCAAGGGGATCATGGTCCACTCCACCGCCACGCCCGGGGTTTCCGCCCAGACCTTCCGGGACCGCTGGGACCGCCCCGGCGTAGGCGCCAGCGTCCACTATTTTGTGGACGACCAGGATATCATCCAGTGCCTGCCGCTGAACAAGCGGGCGGGCCACGCTGCGGGCACGGCCAACAGCACGCACATCGCCTTTGAGATGTGCGAGCCCGCAGGCCTGACCTATAACGCCGGCGGCAGCGCCATTACGGCCTACGATCCCCCGGCGGGATATTTTGCCGCCGTATGGGACAACGCCGTTGGCCTGTGCGCCAAACTCTGCGCAGAATATGGATTCGATCCTCTGGACAAGAAGGTGCTGCTGTGCCACTGCGAGGGCTATGCGCAGGGGATCGCTTCCAACCATGCGGATGTGGAGCATTGGTTTGTCAAAGAGGGCAGGAATATGGATGATTTCCGCGCCGCGGTAAAGGCGGCGATGGAAGGAGAGGGCACGCCGGTGCCGGAAGAGGAGGAAGAAGCCGTGACCAAGTATGATACGCTCCGTGAGGTTCCGGAGTGGGGCCAGGACACTGTGAAAAAGCTTATGGAGAAAAAAGCGCTGCAGGGAGACGGGGAGAAGCTGGACCTCAGCGAGGACATGCTGCGCGTTTTCGTGGTGCTGGACCGGATGGGCCTTTACGACTGAGGGGCGGCCGGGAAACGAAAGAAAGGGAGGCGGCATTTTGCCGCCTCCCAAGAGGGTACATAGCTTTGCTTTATTTCAGGAAGCCGGCCACGATCCGCGCTTCCGCCTCCTCCTCGGTGAGGCCCAGGGTGCGCAGCTTGATGATCTGTTCCCCGGCAATTTTGCCGATGGCGGCCTCATGGATCAGGGCCGCGTCCTCATGGTTGGCGGTGAGCTCCGGCGCGGCGTCCACCTTTCCTTCGTCCACGATGATGGCGTCGCACTCGGAATGGCCCGTGCAGGGGGCGTTGCCCACGATGCGGGAGCGGTAGGACTGGTGGGACTGGCCCTTGGCCACGGAGCGGGAGACCAGGTTGACACTGGAGTCCGCACCGTTCATCTCCACCACAAAGTCCGTGACCGCCTGCTGCGCGCCATCCGTGAGGATGCGCTCCCGGATGGACAGGCTGGCCCCGGCCTCCACCACGGCTTTGGTCTGGCGCAGGGTCTTGTCCACACCGCCCAGCTGGAGGGAGTCCATTTCCAGGGACGAGTTTTCTCCCAGGTAAAACTCCGTCACCGGGTCGATGGACTTGGTACCGGTGCCTGTGCCGGTGCCCACGTGCTTTTCCTGGTAGATCACATGGGAACCCTTTTCCAGGTAAAAGCGGTGGATGCCGCTGTGCCGGGCGGGCTCCCCGGTGGTGACGTGGACGCCGCAGCCGGCGATGATGAGCACGTCGGCGCCTTCGCCGATGTAAAAATCATTGTATGCCAGGTCATCCACATTCCCGTGGGTGACGCAGGCGGGGATGGAAACCCGTTCCCCCTTGGTACCGGGGAGGACGCGGATGATGAGGCCGCCGTTTTCCGGATTGGTCTCGATTTTGATGTGCTCTGTGGATTTCCGGCCGGCGCAGCCGCCGTTTTCCCGGATGTTGTAGGCGCTCTCATAGCCGTCCGTGTAGTCGGACACCGTTTTGAGCAGCTCTTTGGTGATGTTATCCAAGTTGCTCACCTCCGTAAGTCAGGACGTCCTTTTTCGGGCAGGGGTTGCAGCTGTCATCCTCCCGGAGCAGGTGGTGGAGCATTTCCTGGGCAGGGCCCTTCTCCCGGACGAGGCCGCCGGAGATGACCACGATCTCGTCGGCAATGGACAAGATGCGCTCCTGGTGCGAGATGATGATCATAGAGCCGTTCAGGCTCTGGCGCAGGTCTTGAAAGACGCTGATGAGGTTGTTGAAGCTCCACAGGTCGATACCGGCCTCTGGCTCGTCAAAAATGGTCAGGCGGCTGTGGCGGGCCAGGACGGTGGCCAGCTCGATGCGCTTGATCTCGCCGCCGGAGAGCGTGGCGTTCACCTCCCGGTGGATGTACTCCTTGGCGCACAGGCCGACCCGCAGAAGATAGGAGCAGGCCTCCTGCTCGCTCAGGGATTTGCCCGAGGCCAGTTCCAGGAGATCCAGCACCGTAAGGCCCTTGAAGCGGACAGGCTGCTGAAAGGCATAGCTCACGCCCAGGCGGGCGCGCTGCGTGATGTCCAGGCCGGTGATGTCCTCTCCGTCCAGGAGGATGCGGCCGGAATCCGGCTGTACCAGGCCGGAGATCAGCTTGGCCAATGTGGTCTTGCCGCCGCCGTTGGGGCCGGTGATGACGATGAGCCGATTATCAGGAATGACCAGGTCGATCCCATTGAGGACGCGCCCGCCCTCCGGAGCGGTCCAGGTCACTTGTTCCAATACCAGCACGAAAAACACCTCTTTCTTGCTTTGTGAATCATAGTATAGCCTATCTTCTCCGGCTTGGAAAGGGGAAAAACAACGAAACGAGAAAAAGAAACCGGAAAAGGGGCGCAGAGCCGCTGACAGCGGCCGCGGTTGTGGTTTGAAAAATGAGGCGGGTTTTACCCCATTTTTGACCCCATCCGGGGGGATTTCGGCGGCGTCAAGCGGGTTTTTGCGGCACAAACCGAGACCGGACAAAAGAAAAAAGCCGAAGCAAAGCGGACTTTGCTTCAACGTGGAAGGGGCAGTTAAAAGATATTTATCCGGGAGCAAAAAATACGCCGCCCGCAGGGCGGCACACCGGCCGCGGGCTCAGGGAAAGCGGGCCGCGGCCGGAAAAGGAGCCGCGACAAAATGTGTGAGAGGTGACTTTTCAAAAGAAAAGTCGCCGCGAACGATATGACGTCCGCGGCGACGTGGTGGAGGAGGGTGGATTCGAACCACCGAAGTCACTGACAACAGATTTACAGTCT
>CALWOS010000258.1 GCA_944383185.1 uncultured Oscillospiraceae bacterium | reverse complement strand
GCGGAAGGGCACAGCCCATCCGGCCCCATGTCCTCCACCTGATGCGGGGGCAGGTCTTCCTGCTGGACGGGTACCGCTTCTTCACCATGGGCGGCGCAGCCTCACACGATGTGGAGGACGGCATCCTGGACCCGGAGGCCCCGGACTTCCCGCGGCGGCTCCGCCGGCTGCAGCGGATACCTGGGGCAAGGTACCGGGTGGCCCACCAGACCTGGTGGAAGGAGGAGCTGCCCTCCGGGGCGGAATACAGGGAGGCCCGAAAAAGCCTGGACGCCCACGGCTGGGCGGTGGACTACATCCTCACACACTGTGCCCCCACCAGCATCGCGGTGCAGTGTTCCAGGCATAGCGTGGCGGACCCGCTGACGGAGTTCCTTCAGGAGGTCAAAGAAAGGGCCAGCTATCATTACTGGCTGTTCGGTCACTACCATAGCAATGAGATCATCGGGCAGAAGCATGTCCTTCTGTGGGAGCAGATCGTGCAGATCCTGTAAACAGGCAGGGCAAAGCCGCCGTAACTCCACAGCGGCTTTGCCCTGCCTGTTTCGGAAATTCAGAAAGGGAAGGATGAGACTGTATGGACACACCCCTTGCCTATGACGTCGTGATCACTACGGATTGGGGCCTGAATATTATCATTACCAACAAGCGGAGAGAACAGCTCCGCTCCTATTCTCACTTCGTTACCCAGGAGCAGGCCGCTCAGTTCGCGGATGTGTTGGAGCAGGCCATCACGGCGGGGCATTATACGGAGCATGACGCCTGCCCGTTCTGCGGGAGATATTTTTTCCGCCACGACAAACTCCGCCGGGTGAAGGATGGCAGGACGCTCCATCAGAAATGCGTGGACACCGCCATCCGCTGCGGTGTCCTGACCGATCAAGACTGCGTGGGCGACACATTCCGATGCTTCCCGGATGGTGTTCCCCTGTTTGATTACTCCAGCCTTACGTCAGGCGGCCCTTCAAGCAGGGACTTCCGGTATGCGATCCAGACTGTGTCCAAAAAGGTGATCCATCTCTTTCTGATCGAACCCGGAGGGAGATTGACCCGCCGCACCTGCCTGACCTATGAGGAGTGCCAGGGGCTTGTCCAGACAATCCGGGAGCGGCTGAAGCAGCTCTCCGACGCGGCCATCGGAACCTGCGCCTTCTGCGGCGGGATGGCCTACATCGATAAAACCAACTATCTGATGGCGTCCGGGGAGCTGATCCACGGGAGCTGCATGGAGCGGTTCATCCAAAGCCCGGAGGCCGCAGGGGGATGGTTTCCGGCTGTACGCATCCCGCCGAAGGATGTGTTTGGCCACCAGCGGCTGTTCGGGAATCAATTCGACCCAGCGCCGTTCTCCCAGCCGCCCTCGTGACCGCGGTTGGATTCCGAACATGCACGTGATATAATCGTGTCATCAGATTGGGGGCGGTACCATGGCCATCGAAAACGGCGAATGGATCATGCGGGGGCTGAGCTGGGACGATCCCGCCCGTATCCAAAGTTGGGAGGAGCTCATCGGTTGGATCGACGAGATCGGCTTCCTGCCCCTGTTCAAGAACGAGGTGGACGGTTTCTCCGTGGAGGAGCACACCGCTGACATCTACTGGTGGTCCGGCGACCCAGAGCAGGACCCCTGGGAGTGGCGCTGCCTTATGGCCCGAAGCGGGAAGGTGGCCTATGGAAAGTTCTTCGGCAAGAAGGCCGGTTTCGTCTCCAAAGCCTGGTTTCCCCACTTCGCCAACTGGCGGCGGGATGGCTATGACTTCGACAGCCGCTGGGACGATGAACTGGCCCCCATGCGCCAGAAACGGATCATGGACTGCTTCTCTGTCCAGGACGAGTGGTTCTCCTTTGCCCTAAAACGGCAGGCCGGCTTCGGCAAGGGTGGGGAGAAAAACTTCGAGGGTACCGTCACAGACCTGCAGATGGGCGGTTACCTCCTGATCCGGGACTTCCGGCAGCGTGTCAATCAGAAGGGCGTCCCCTACGGCTGGCCCATCTCCGTCTACACCACCCCGGAGGCCCTGTGGGGCTATGACCACATCTCCTCCGCCTATGCCGCGGCCCCGGCGGAATCCAAAGCCATGATCTACGAGCAGGTGCGGAAGAGCTTCCCGGAGGCAGCACGGGGGGAGCTAGAGGCCGTGCTGGGCTGGACCCGATAATGGGACAGTACCTGTGAGATACTAATTAAAATGGAAGGAGGGAGCGGATGTGAAGGAGCACACCTATATCTGCTGTGACCTGAAAAGCTTTTACGCCAGTGTGGAGTGTGTAGAACGTGGTCTGGACCCTATGACCACCAATCTGGTGGTGGCGGACCAGCGGCGCACGGAGAAGACCATCTGTCTGGCCGTCTCCCCCTCCCTGAAAGCCTACGGCATCTCCGGCCGTGCCCGGCTGTTCGAGGTGGTACAGCGGGTGGCAGAGGTGAATGCCAAACGAAAGTGGAACGCCCCAGGCCATCAGCTCACGGGCTCCTCCTGGCACGACCCAGAGGTACAGCAAGATCCCTCTTTGGCTCTGGCTTACATCGTGGCCCCGCCCCGGATGGCCCACTACATTGACTGGAGCACGAAAATCTATAGCGTGTACCTGAAATATGTGGCCCCGGAGGACATCTTCCCCTACTCCATCGACGAGGTGTTCATGGACATCACCAATTACCTGGACACCTACAAAATGACGGCGCGGGAGCTGACTCGCACCATCCTTCTGGACATTCTGAAGACCACCGGCATCACCGCCGCGGCGGGCATGGGAACCAACCTGTATCTGGCCAAGGTAGCCATGGACATTGTAGCCAAGCACGTCCAGCCAGATAAGGACGGGGTACGCATCGCACGATTGAACGAGATGACCTACCGGCGTCTTCTGTGGGATCACCAGCCCCTCACCGACTTCTGGCGGGTGGGCAAGGGCTATGCAGCCAAGCTGGAGGCCCATGGCCTGTACACCATGGGGGATGTGGCCCGGTGCTCCATCGGCAAGACCAGCGACTACCACAACGAGGAGCTGCTGTACCAGCTATTCGGCGTCAACGCGGAGATCCTCATCGACCACGCTTGGGGCTGGGAGCCCTGCACCATCGCCGACGTAAAAGCCTACAAGCCGGAGAACAAGAGCATCGTCTCCGGCCAAGTGCTCCAGTGCCCCTACGACTTCGAGAAGGCTCGGCTGGTGGTGCGGGAGATGGCGGACGCCCTGGCGCTGGAGCTGGTGGACAAGCGGCTGGTGACCA
>CALWOS010000257.1 GCA_944383185.1 uncultured Oscillospiraceae bacterium | reverse complement strand
GAACGGCCCTCGTCCACTTTGTCAAATTCCATCTGGAAGGCACGGCGGAAGAGCCGGGGCAGCCGGTCCACGAAGGCGCTGTTGCCGGTGACGAGGCGCACCTCGCGAGGCGTGAAGGTGTTGCCGTATAAGAGTACGCCGTAAGCCTCCGCCAGAGCGCAGCAGCTCCGCTGGAGGGGTTCCCGGCACAGTTCGGTTTTCACTTGATAGGAAAAGGACAAGGGGCTTCCCTCCTTTTGCGGCGGGTACGGCACAGTATGTCAGAAAACCTTTGGAGAATTCGCGGCTTACGGCCGCACCCGGTATCACGTACGGAGTTCTTTCTTGCCGGAAAGGGCTCAGCCATAAATGCGGGTGGGAGACTTTTCCCGGTACAGGGCCATGAGCTCCCGGGCCAGACGCTGGGGATCGTGCCGGACCCGGCCGGAAGAGCAGTCCGCTACCGGCGCGGTGAGCAGCCGGACGCCCAGGCGCTCCACCTCCTGGATGTCCAGTACCGTGGGGCAGGCGCCCTCGGCGGCGTATTTCGCCCGGATGTCTGCCGGGATGGGGGCGTCATTGGCCAGGCAGAAGTCAAAAAGCCTCCGGGATCCGTGGGCCTGGAGGGCCCGGACATGATCCGAAGCGGTGTAACCCTCCGTCTCCCCGTCCTGGGTCATGACGTTGAGGACATAGACCCGCATGGCGTCCGACTCCGCCACGGCCTGGGCGATACCTTTGACCAGGAGGTTGGGGATGACGCTGGTGTAGAGGCTGCCGGGACCCAGGACGATCATCTCTGCCTGGCGGATGGCCTCCAGGCTCTCCGGCAGCGCCTCGGGGAGTTCCGGCTCCATGCGGATGCGCCGGATGTTGCACTCCCGGCCCCGCTTGTAGTCGGCAATATGGGATTCCCCAGGGACCACGCCCCCGTCGTCAAACTCCGCGATGAGACGCACATCCTCATTGGTGACGGGAAGGACCCGGCCCGTGATGGCCAAGACCTCGCTCATCTTGGCCACGGCCTCATCAAAGCTGCGGCTCATGCCGTTGAGGGCGGCCAGAAAGAGGTTCCCGAAGCTCTGGCCTTTGAGCCGCCCCTCGGGGAAGCGGTAGGCCAGCAGGTCCGCCATGGTCTGCTCCGTGTTGGCCAAGGCCTGGAGGCAGTTGCGGATGTCCCCCGGCGGGGGCATGCCCAGCTCGTCCCGAAGGACGCCGGAGCCGCCGCCGTCATCGGCCACGGTGACGATGGCCGTGAGGTTCCGGGTCTGGTTTTTCAGGCCCCGGAGCATGGTGCTCAGCCCTGTGCCCCCGCCGATGACCACCACCCGGGGCTGGCTGTTGTTCCAAGAGGATGGATTTTTCATATGTCACACACCCTTTTCCACGTCCCGGTTCAGCAACCGGGCGGCATGGCCCTGCTCGGTGATGAACTCCGCCAGGGCGTTGGCGATGGCCACGGAGCGGTGTTTCCCTCCCGTGCAGCCCACGGCGATGGTGAGGTTGTGCTTTCCCTCGTCCACATACCGGGGCAGGAGGAAGCCCACCAGACCCGTGAGGTGGGACAAAAACACCTGGGTGTCCTCGTGGCGGAAAATAAAATCCCGGACTTCCCGATCCATACCGGTTTTCTCCCGGAGCTCCGCCACATAGTAGGGGTTGGGAAGAAAGCGCACGTCGAACACCAGGTCCGATTCAATGGGGAGGCCATATTTGAAACCGAAAGCCATCACATTCACCTGGAGCGGGCGCGCTGCCGCCGGGCCCACGAAAATTTTGTAGAGCTCCTGCTGGAGCTGGCCCAGGGTGAGCCCCGTGGTGTTGATCACAAAGTCCGCCCGTTCCCGGATGTCGCTGAGCAAGACCCGCTCGGCCTCCACAGCCTGCTGGATAGACCCGGCTTTTTCTGCCAGGGGATGCTTGCGCCGGGTCTCCTTGTAGCGCTGGACCAGAGTGGGTACGTCCGTCTCCAGATACAGGATGCGGTAAGTACAGTCCAGCTCCCAGAGGTTGTCCAAGGCCTGGAGCAGCTCGTCAAAACTCTCCTTCTCCCGGACATCCGCCACCAGGGCTACCCGTTCGTAGCGGCCCCGGGTGGCCAGGCACAGCTCCGCGAATTTGGGCAGCAGTGCCACGGGCATATTGTCCACACAGTAATAGCCCAGATCTTCCAGCACGTCAGCCGCCCGGCTTTTCCCGGCGCCGGACATACCGGAAATGATGATAAATTCCATATTCGCCCTCGCCCCTTCCTTTTGGCTGTCCCAAGGACGTTTTTTCAGCATGGTTCCGTTTGCCTTCCCCGGATTTTGTGTTTTGTCTATTGTATGATCCGTACCTCGGGCTCCAGCTCCACGCCGGTCTCCCGGAGCACGGTTTCCTGCACATGCTCCACCACCGCCAGGACGTCTGCAAAGCTGGCGCCGCCGGCGTTTACCACAAAGCCCGCGTGCTTTTCGCTGACCATGGCGCCTCCCACACGGTAGCCCTTCAGGCCGCACTGGTCGATGAGCGCGGCGGCATAGCCGGTCTTGGGGCGCTTGAAGGTGCTGCCAGCGGAGGGTAGGTCCAGAGGCTGGCTTGCCCGGCGCTTTTCCGCCAGGGTGCGCATCCGCTCCCGGATAGCCTCCGGGTCATCGGGGGTGAGGCGCAGCTCGGCCCCCAGGATCACCGTGTCCGCGTCGGAAAAGACGCTGTGCCGGTAGCCGAAGTCCAGGCGGGCTGCGGGCAGGCGGAAGCGCTCCCGGTCACTGTCCAGGAAGTCCGCGGCGGTGACCACGTCCTTGAGCTCGCCGCCGTAGGCCCCGGCGTTCATGAACACCCCGCCCCCCAGGGAGCCGGGGATGCCGTGGGCAAATTCCAGCCCGGCGAGGCCCCACTCCTGGGCCGCGCTGGCCAGCCGGGCCAGGGTGATCCCCGCCTCGGCGTAGAGCCGGTCCTGGCCCACGCGCCGGACGCTGCTCAGGCCCTCTCCCAGCTGAATGACAAACCGCTCTACGTTCCCGTCTGTCACCAGGAGATTGGTGCCCTTACCAACGATGAGGGGCTCTACGTCCGCCCCGGCCAGGAGCTGGCAGAGATATTCCAGCTCCTCCTCTCCCCGGGGCCGGGCAAAGGCCGCGGCGGGGCCGCCGATGCGGAAAGAGCAGTGGCGCTCCATAGGTTCGTCTTTTAAAAGCTCCAGCTCCGGGAGCTGCTTTTCAATGTGCCGTATGGCTTGGGACAGGGTCATGGTATACCTCCTGCTGAATTTCGGAATGAATCAAAAGCCACCGGCGTTTACCGCCGCGTCGTGGCGGGCCACCAGCTCCTCCGCGGCATTGTGCCCGGTCTTTTTCTGGCGGTTGTTCATGGCCGCCAACTCCAGGATCACCGCCAGGTTCCGTCCCGGGGCCACAGGGATGGTGATGCTGGGCACGGAGACCCCCAGGATCTCCGTGTATTCCGACTCCAGGCCCAGCCGGTCATAGGGGCGGCTCTGGTCCCAGCGGACCAGGTTGGCCACCAGCTCGATGGAGCCGTAGGGCTTCACCGCGCCGATGCCGTACAGATGGCGTACATCCACCACGCCGATGCCCCGCAGCTCCATGTAGTAGCGGATCATCTCCGGCGCGGTGCCCATGAGCTGAGTCTCGGAGGTGCAGCGGATCTCCACGGCGTCATCCGCCACCAGGCGGTGGCCACGTTTGATGAGCTCCAGGGCCGTCTCGCTCTTGCCGATGCCGCTGTCCCCGGTGATGAGCATGCCTTCACCGTAGACCTCCACCAGCACCCCGTGGAGGGTGGTCCGAGGGGCCAGATGCTGCCGCAGGGAGATGATGAGTTTGGCCATGCACTCAGAGGTGTCCTGATCCGCCTGGAAGAGGCACACGTTATAGCGCTGCGCCGCGTCGCGAATTTCCGGGAGCACCTCGGCCCCGTGACAGACCACCATGGCGATGGGCCGCCGGGAGAAGAGGGCGTCCACCCGCATTTTCCGGCAATTGCTGTCCATGGTGGAAAGGTAGGTGATCTCCACCTTTCCCACGATCTGAATGCGCCGGGGGTCAAAATAGTCGTAAAAGCCCGCCAGCTGCAGCCCCGGACGGTTCAAGTCCGAGACTCCCACCTGGATGTCCTCGTAGGCGGAGGAGGCGTACACCACGCGAAAGCCCAGCTCCTCCATGATGGTTTTCAGCTTGACATAGTATTTGCCCATGGGTACCTCCCGGCCGGTATGGCCATTTTCCCCTGCGTTTTTCCTGTGTATAGATTGTAGGTATGTTCCTGGAGCGGAAAAGCCGCTGCCATAGTATTCCCATATATTTTATCCTGTATGGCGGCATTTGGCAACTGTTTTCGTGCAGCGGCCAGCCAAGGAAACTGCGGGGGCCTCAATGTGTCTTGAACAAATAGGGGGAAAGAATAGAGGATAAGGCCCATTTCAGCGATAGCAGATGAGACCTTATCCTTTTCTCTTTCCTGCTCAATTATCTGCAGGCCGAAAACCTGGTTTTTCACGACGCACTTTTTTCTTGCAATCTGACGGAGGATATACTATAATCATCCCCAGTGGCACCACGCATGCCGGTGTGATGGAATTGGTAGACGTACCGCACTCAAAATGCGGCGGAGTAATCCGTGCCGGTTCGAGTCCGGCCACCGGCACCACGTCGGAGCAAGCTTCGTATCGCTTGCTCCGACTTTTTTAAAAGTCAGAGCGCGCTCGCTCCGCTGCTCCTCCTTTCAAAATTGAACCCACTTCGTTGGGCTTCAATTTTGTTTTGTTCGAATTCATAAGCGTAAATGCTATAAGAACACTCGCACCACGTCGCCGCGGACGGCATATCGTTCGCGGCGACTTTTTTACAAAAGTCACCGCTCGCGCATTCTGTCGCGGCTCCTTTCCAAACCGCAACCACTTTCGCTGGGTTGCGGTTTGGTTACTCAAATCTACACAGGAATCTTTTTTGTCAACACTTCCTAGCTCGTCGCAAGTAGTGATATATCGCTTGCGACGAACTTTTTTGTTTTCTTGCAAAGCACATCGCGCACTCATTCTGCTGCTCCTCGCTTCCAAACCAAACCCGCTTCGCTGGGCTCCGGTTTGGTTTCTTTTTGGGGACGCCGCAAGCCCTGTATCGAAACGCGCACCCCGCCGGAGCCACGCCCCCTTAGCTCCGGCGATTACCCGGAGAATCCTCCAACCGAAACAGGGGTGAGGACAGGCCAGATCGCC
>CALWOS010000256.1 GCA_944383185.1 uncultured Oscillospiraceae bacterium | reverse complement strand
TTCTGGCTGATGGCGCCCTCAGGACAGGTCCTGGCGCACTTGCCGCACTGGATGCAGGTCTGGGGCGCCGGGGCGCCCTTCTTTTCCACGATCTGGATGCAGCTCAGCGCGGGGTCAAACTTCTTGTAAAAGGCCTCGGAGCAGGCGCGGACACATTCCAGGCACGCCATGCAGCGCACATCCTTCTTGACAGACAGACGTTTCATAACTTCCTCCCAATACTTTGCTCTCGCCCTCCAAACGGGCATACGCAGAATGGCCGGAGCATCCGGCATTGTTATTACTATAACGAGCCTTGGCCGATTTTGCAAGTGTTTGGAGAAAAAAGTTGGAATATTGGATGAAGTTACAATAAAACCCTAACTTTTCAAGGCTGAAAAGTAGGCCCGTGTCGCCTCCGCGTCGCGCTGGATCTGGGCCTTGAGCGCCTCCACCGCGTCAAAGCGGTGTTCCTCCCGGAGAAAGCGGTAAAAGTCCACCCGGACCTCCCGGCCATAGAGGTCGCCGTCGAAATCCAGGATATAGCTCTCCACGCTCACCCGCTCCCCGCCGCTCACCGTGGGACGGACGCCCACGTTGGTGACGGCCTGGTACGTCCCTTCCGGGAGATAGGCCCGGGCGGCGTAGACTCCGTGGCGGGGCACCAGCACCCCCTCGGGGAAGCGCATGTTGATGGTAGGCGCGCCGATGGTCCGGCCAAATTTATAGCCGCTGTGGACCGTGTCCAAGAGGCTGTGGGGGTGTCCCAGATAGCGCCGGGCCTCCTCCATCCGGCCTTCTGTGAGAAGCCTGCGGATGTAGGTGGAACTCACCACCCGCCCGTCCAGCGTCACCGGAGGGATCACGTCCACACCGATGCCGATCTGGGGGCAATAGCGCTCCATGAGGGCCGGGCAACCCTCCCCCCGGTTGCCAAAGGAAAAATCGTGGCCCACCACCAGATGGACCGCGTGGAGCTGGTCAGCCACCGTATCCAGGAACTCCTGCCAGGGCATATGCATGACCTCCCGGTCAAAGTGGAGGCAGAAGATGTTCTGAATGCCGAAGTACCGCCGGATGATGTCCGCACGGCCCCCGGCACTGTTGATAAGGGGCACCGCCGTGCCCAGGACCAGGGTATCCGGATGGATATCAAAGGTAAGCACCGCGGGAATGGCGTTTTTTTCCTCCGCCCGTTCCAGAACCCGGCGCAGCAGCGCCGCGTGGCCCAGGTGGACGCCGTCAAAAAAGCCCAGGGCGATCACCGCTTCTCTCTGTGCCATAACGCACTCCTCTACTCTTTTTCTGGATCTTCGTCGATCTCTCTTTCAAAAACGGAGTATTTCCAGTCATCCGTGCCGGAGATCAGGCGCCAGCCCTGCTTGCCGTATTCGTTCAGCTTCTCGATATACCGTTCCCATTTGACCTGGACCAGAAAAGAGGGCTCCGCGCTCAGGTCGGCGCCCATGTATTCATATCGCTTCATAAATCCAACTCCTCAATCGACAATGCCAGCAGGAAATCTTACAGGGAAAAGAAACTCTTTACCGTGTGTATCTTCCCGTCCTCGCTCCGGCCCAGAAGGAGAAACTCCCCGTCGGGGCTGTAGACCCGGCAGAGGCCAGCGGGGGCCTCCCGGGAAACGGCGGCGCCGTTCTTGGCCGGCACCACCTGGCGGGCGGAGAGCTTCACCGCCGGGTACCGGGCAAAGAGACGGTCCACCGGCAGCAGGAGCGTTTCCGCCTTCCCCTCTGCCGCCGCGGTGTTGATCTGCTCCAGAGTATGTGCCTGTTCCACGGAAAAGGCGCCTGCCCCGGTACGCCGGAGGGCGGACAGGGTCCCGCCGCAGCCCAGGGCCCGGCCCAGATCGTGGCAGAGGGTGCGCACATAGGTGCCCTTGGAGCATCGGATTTCCAGCATCCAGTCCGCTCCTGCACCGCCGGTGAGCTCCAAACTGTGGATGGTAATGTCCCGGGGGGCACGCGCCACCTCTCCCCCCTTCCGGGCGATCTCATAGAGCTTGTGCCCGGCGACTTTCACGGCGGAGTACATGGGGGGGGTCTGCTGGAGCGCACCCCGGAAGGCCGGCAGGGCCGCCACTATGGCCGCCCGGTCCGGCAGCGGGCCCTCCCAGGTCCGCAGGATGTTGCCTGTGATGTCCTGGGTGTCCGGCTCCACGCCAAGACGCAGCCCGGCGGTATAGCGCTTTTCCTCCGCTTCCGCATAAGAGGCAGCCCGGGTGGCCCGGCCCACAAACACCACCAGGAGACCCGTGGCCAGGGGGTCCAGGGTCCCGGCGTGGCCGATGCGCTTTTCCCGAAGGATGCCCCGGAGCTTGGCCACCACGTCGTGGCTGGTCCAGTCCTGGGGCTTGTCCACCAGCAAAATCCCGTTCATGGCCAGAACCTCTCGATTGTCCGGACCATCTCCGCCTCCGCATCCTCCGGGGAGGCCTTTATGGTGCAGCCCGCCGCCATGGCATGGCCGCCGCCGCCAAAGACGGCGCAAACCTCCGAGGCGTTCACCTCCCGCCCTGTGCGCAGGGAAACTTTGCACTCCCCGGGAGCGATCTCCCGGATGGTGACGCTCACTTTTCCCGTGTTCAGGCGGTTGGCCAGGGAGGCCAGATCGTCGCAGTCGTTTTCCGTGGCGCCGGCTCGCTCCATCATCCCAAGACTCACCACGGCGGTAACCAGCTGCCCGTCCCGGTAAATACGAAGTCCGTCGTAGACCATCCCCTCCAGGCGCAGCCGGGCCGGGGAGACCTTGCGGATGGTGCGGTTCACTTCCGCACGGTCCGCTCCGGCGTCCGCGAGGGCTGCCGCGGCCCGGAAGGTGTCCGCCGTAGTGTTGGCATAGGCAAAATTGCCGGTATCTGTAGCCAGGGCCAGGTAGAGCAGCGTGGCCTCCTCGGGGGTAGGCGCTCCGGCAAGGCCCGTGATGAGCTCCAGGATCAGCTCCCCGCAGGCGGCCTTTTCCGCCCCCAAAAGGGTCTCCCGGGCATATCCGCTATTGCTGGGGTGGTGGTCGATTGCCAAATCCACGGCGCAGGAAAATCCAAGGGGGAACATGGTGGTGTCCGCCACATCCACGGCCAGGACGGTATCCCAGGTGTACCCTTCGGGGGCCAGGTACGCCGCCACATAGGGCCGGTAATTCTCTGTGATCTGCGGGTTGGGATACAGCCAGGCGGTTTTGCCCAGGCGGCGCAGGGCGCTGCACAACGCCCCGGCGGAGCCCAGGGTATCCCCGTCCGGCCTGAGATGGGTCACGATGAGGAAGCCGTCCTTTTCCCGGAGCAGCGCCTCGCAGTGGGCATGATTCATTATGGTCACTCCTCTTCCTGCTCCGGTGCGCGGACTTCATCCGTTTCCAGCTCATGGATCATCTGACTGATGTGGGCGCCCAGTTCCATGGAGCGGTCCAGATGGAAGCTGAGCTCCGGCACATAGCGCAGCTGCACGGCCTTGCCCAGCTCTCGCCGGAGCCAGCCGGAGGCAGACTTGAGCCCTTTGAAAAACTCCTTTTCGTTGGTGAGACCATAGACGCTCAGCCATACCTTGCAGGTGCGCAGGTCCCCGGCGGCCTCCACCCGGGTGACGCTGATCATCCCCTGCTGGACCCTGGGGTCCTTGATGGAACGGAGCAGGGTAGCCAGGGCCATCTGGATGTCGTCGTTGGTCCTGCCCAACTTGTTGGATGCCATATCCTTTCCTCCTTATGGGGTTCCGGCCCGCCTGTGTACAGGCGGGCCGGACAGACTGTCAAAAACCTGTCCCTCCATACCGGGATGGGACGCGCAAGGGGCTGGCAGCCCGCCCCCTCGCAATGCAATGCGCCACGCAGGCGGCTTTTCTCATCTCAGATGGACACTGGGCCGCGGAAGGTTCAGTCCGTCAATCCCGGATCTGCTCCATGACGAAGCACTCGATGATGTCGCCCACCTTCAGGTCGTTGAATTTCTCGATCTGCATACCGCACTCGTAGCCCTGGGCCACTTCCTTCACGTCATCCTTGAACCGGCGCAGAGATGCCAGATTTCCCTCGTGAATGACCACATGGTCCCGAAGCACACGCACCTGGCAGCCCCGGGAGATTCTGCCGTCCTGGACATAGGCGCCCAGAACCGTGCCCACCTTGGAGACCTTGTAGACCTCCCGGACCTCCGCGTGGCCGATGACAACTTCCTTGAACTTGGGCGCCAGCATGCCCTTCATGGCGGCCTCGATTTCGTTGATGCAGTCATAGATGACCCGGTACATGCGCACGTCCACTTTGTTCCGGGCGGCGTTATCCCGCGCCGCGCTGTCGGGACGGACATTGAAGCCCACAATGATGGCGCCGCTGGTGGCAGCCAGCATCACGTCGGATTCGTTGATGGCGCCCACGGCGGAGTGGATCACCTTGACCCGGACCTCTTCGTTGGACAGCTTCTCCAGGGAGGATTTCACCGCCTCTGCGGAACCCTGGACATCGGCCTTGACAATGATGTTCAGAGTTTTGAGCTCGCCCTGCTGGATCTGGGCAAACAGATCCTCCAGGCTGACCTTCTTCGCGCCGCCGGAGGCGGCGTCCTTCTTCTGCTGTTTGCGCTGCTCCACCAGTTCCCGGGCCATGCGTTCGTCGGCCACGGCATTGAAGGTATCGCCGGCGTCGGGCACCTCGCTCATGCCGGTGATCTCCACAGGCACGGAGGGTCCGGCGCTCTGGACCCGCTCTCCCTTGTCGTTGGTCATCACCCGGACGCGGCCCACCGCGGTGCCGGCAATGATGACGTCCCCTTGGTGAAGGGTGCCGTTCTGCACCAGAACGGTCATCACCGGGCCGCGCCCCTTGTCCAGACGGGCTTCAATGACAGCACCCCTGGCGGCACGGTTGGGGTTGGCCTTGAGCTCCCGCATCTCCGCGGTGAGCACCAACATCTCCAGAAGGTTCTCCACACCCTCGCCGGTTTTTGCGGAAATGGGGCAGACGATGGTGTCTCCGCCCCACTCCTCGGGGACCAGGTCATATTCCGTGAGCTGCTGCTTGATGCGATCCGGGTTGGCGCCGGGAACATCCATTTTGTTGATGGCCACCACCACAGGGATCCCTGCGGCCTTGGCGTGGTTGATGGACTCCACGGTCTGGGGCATAATGCCGTCGTCCGCGGCCACCACCAGGATGGCGATATCCGTGACCATGGCGCCCCGGGCGCGCATGGAAGTGAACGCCTCGTGGCCCGGCGTATCCAGGAAGGTGATGGGGCTGCCCTTAACCGAGACCCGGTACGCGCCGATGTGCTGGGTGATACCGCCTGCCTCTCCGGCGACCACGTTGGTCCGGCGGATCCGGTCCAGGAGAGAGGTCTTGCCGTGATCCACATGGCCCATGACCACCACAACCGGAGCCCGGGGGACAAGCTCTTCCGGTTTATCCTCGCGGTCATCGATGAGTTTCTCCTCCACGGTGACCACCACTTCCCGCTCCACCTTGCAGCCCAATTCCATGGCGACCAGGGCAGCGGTGTCGTAGTCGATGATCTCGCTCAGGGAGGCCATAACGCCCATCTTCATCAGCTGTTTGACCACCTCCGCACCGGTCTTTTTCATCCGGCTGGCCAGCTCGCCCACGCCGATCTCATTGGGAATGGAGACCTTCACAGGGGCCTTCTTGGCAATCTCGAACTGGAGGCGCTGCATCTTCTCCCGCTCCTCCTGGCGGCGCTTGGCGCTGCTGCCAGGTCCCTGGGGCCGGGAGCGGTTCTTGTTGGTGAATTTCTCCTTGCCCCGCTTCATCTCCGAGGCCTTGTCTCCGGCGAGTTTGTCAAACTTCTCGTCGTACTTGGCCATGTTCACATTGGAGCCCCGGGTATCGATCACACGCTTTTCCGGCACACGGCGGGGAACATGAGGCTTCTGCTCCTGGGGCTTCTGCTGGGCTGCGGGCGCGGCGGCAGGCCGTGCCTTGGGTACGGCAGCGCCGCGGTTGGCCGCGTTGGCCGGCGCGGCGGCCTTGTCCCCGCCGGGAGCCTTGGCCTGAGCATCCGGAGCCTCCGGGGCCTTCTGCCCCTGGGTCGCGGGTTTGGGGGCGTCCTGAAACACCTCCGCCAGATCCGCGATCTGGTGGTGCTGGGTGATATACTCAAAAATGAGGTCCAGCTCGTTCTCCTCCAGGACCTGCATATGGTTTTTGGGCGTAGTGGCGTAGTCCGTCAAGATCTGGCTGACCACCTTGGACGTGGTATTGAAATCCTTGGCCACCTCGTGAATACGATATTTGATCAGAGAACTCATACTGTTTTCCTCCTCTTCCCCGTCATGCTCTTCCCTTTTCCCCCGGCCGGGCGCCTGCGGCTGCGCAGGCGCTCCCACCGCGCCGCCAGGGCGCGGGCCGCTTCCTGATGCTCCGGCGCGCCCGTGGCCTCCGCCAGGGCCCGGGCCAGGCTGGACGCCAGGCCGGCGTCGGTCAGGACAACCATGCTGCAGCCAGGCCGGCCCAGGAGCCGGGACAGCTCCTCCTTATCCAGGGGCAGGCGCAGCAGCGGCGCCATCTTCCCCCGGAGGAACCCCTCCGCCCGGGAGACGGCGTTGGCGCTGGCGTCCTGGGCCAGCAGCAGCAGCCGCGCCTTCCCGGTGCGCACCGCCGCGCCGCAGTTTTCCTCCCCGGTGAGGAGATATCCCGCCTTCCGGGCGATGCCCAGATAGGACAGGACTTTATCCATCTGTCTTCCCCTCCATCTGCCGGACAAGCTGGTCGTAAACCTCCTGGGGGATCTGTGTATCCAGCGCCCGGTCCAGGGCCCTGGCTTTTGCCGCTTTCTTCAGGCAGGCCGCGTCCGGGCACACATAGGCACCCCGGCCCGGGGCCTTACCCCTGGCGTCCAGGGAGATTTCCCCCTGGGGAGAACGGACAACGCGGACCAGGTCCTTTTTTGGCTTCATTTCCCGGCAGCCGACACACTGCCGCATGGGGATCTTCCGAGGACGGTTCATATGCCGCCGCCTCCCTTCTGAAAAAGCTCTCAGCCACGCTCGCTGGCGGGCTTGATGTCAATCTTATAGCCGGTGAGCTTGGCGGCCAGCCGGGCGTTCTGCCCCTCCTTGCCGATGGCCAGGGACAGCTGGTTGTCCGGTACGGTGACCCGGCAGCTCTTTCCCTCGTCCAGCATCTCCACCTCCAGCACCTCCGCCGGAGACAGCGCCGCGGCAATATATTCCTCTGGAATGTCGCTGTACTTCACCACGTCGATCTTCTCGCCGCCCAGCTCTTCCACAATGCTGGCAACGCGGCCGCCCTTGGGGCCGATGCACGCGCCGATGGGATCCACCTCCGGGTCCGCAGACCACACGGCCATTTTCGTGCGGCTGCCGGGCTCCCGGGCGATGGACTTGCTCTCCACGATGCCGTCGAAAATCTCAGGCACCTCCAGCTACACCAGACGCTTCACCAGCCCCGGATGGGTCCGGGAGATAAGCACCTGGGGGCCCCGGGTGGAGTTGCGCACCTCCA
>CALWOS010000255.1 GCA_944383185.1 uncultured Oscillospiraceae bacterium | reverse complement strand
GCTGTTCCAATTGCGATTCCTCCTTCGGCCCCACGAGCCGTGTTTTCCCTACATGTCTATGGGGATAAGCTCTGATTGATGCCAGCAAGAGGCGGGCAAATCCCCGCCCTCCGGGTCGGAGGGAATTCCGGGCTCCCTCCGACCCGGAGGGCCGGGTCAGCGCTTTCTTGGAATCAGCAGCAGCTGGTCGGAGAGGCGATCCTCCTCCCCCAGGTCGTTGGCGCTGCGGATGTCGGAGATGGTGGTCCCGTAGGCCTTGGCGATGTCCCAGAGCCGCTCCCCCTCCCGGGCCATGCGCAGCACGATGGAGGGCCGCTCCTCCTCCCCGCCGCCGCGCTCCTCCATGTGGGCGGAGGCGATGACCGGGACCTGCCGGGCGGCGAGGGCCATGTACCGGAACTCCACCTCCGCCCGTACCTCCAGGCCGCCGGAGGCGGGGGTGGCAAAACTCTCGCCGGCGCGGCACAGACAGGCGCAGGCGGCCTCCCCGGGCAGCTCCAGCGGGCAGGAGACCGGGAGCTCCCGGGTGACGGCGTAGAGCCCGTCGTCCTCCCCGCGGTAGAGCACGGTGACCGCCGCCTGGGCGGTGACCGTGATCCGGTCCCCGTCCCGGCTCTGGGTGACGGTCCCCACCTCGGCGCTGGCATCCAGGACCTCCCGGGCCAGCACCCCGGTCTCCACCAGCTCCCGGGCGCTCTGGCTGCGCTGTCCCTGGTCCAGCAGGCGGCGCAGGGTGCAGGGCCGCGCCTCGGCGGTCATGTCGAAGGCCGTGCTGTAGAGGTCGGTCAGCAGGTCCACTCCCCTGCTCTCCCGGACCACCGCCTGGGCCAGAAGTCCCAGGCTGACGGCCACGGAGCGCCCGTCCCCGCCGGAGAGCGTGCACTCTGCGCTGGTGAGGACCACATCCACCTCGCTCCCCGCCTCCTCCCCGGCGCCGGAGATCTCCAGGATCTGAGAAAAGGGCAGCGCGAACTCGGCGGAGCAGAGCTCCCCCTCCGCCGCGCGGTAGAGGAGGCGGAGCGACGCCTCCCCCTTGAGAATCAGTTTGTTCCCGATGATCTTGGACTCGCCGCACCGGGCCGCGAACCGGCTTCCCAGCAGCTCCTCCGCCTCCGGACGGCCGGCGGGGAGCGGCAGCTCGTCAGAAAATGTAAAGGGTTTCTCCTGCACACATACTGCCAGATAAGTGGTCTGGTGTTCTGTCAGCTGCTCCACGCCGGCCTGCTCCGGCGCGGCGGCCGCGGAGCAGAGCGTCTCGGTCACCGGCGCGTAGACGCGCAGACAGACCGCCAGATTGATCCGCACCAGGACCTTTCTGGGGTTCAGGCTGCGCGTCTCGGCCGCCACCACCCGGGGGACGGCGGTCACCGCGCAGCCCTCCGCAATGTTCGCCCCGTCGGCGGCGCAGGAGAAGGGGACGCTCACCTCCAGGCGGCGCGGCCCCTCTCCCCCGTCCGGCAGGTAGAGCACCGACGCCTTCGCCGTGCCCGACACCTCCGCCCGGCCCTCCCGCGCCTCCTTGCTCCGCAGGCACGCCGTGCCCCCGGTGTCCACGATGCGCAGAATGTCCGGGAAGGCGTCCGGGACAATCATCTCCAGCGTCTCCTCATGAAAGACGGTGGTGTCCAGAACGGTCTCAAAGCCGCTCAGCTGCGTGCACTCCAGTTCCAGCTCCATAGCGCGTTCCACTCCTTGTACAGGCGTTGTATTTTTGCTATGAAACTATATGTACAAGGGTGGGGCGCTATGCCTTCTTTCAGCGCAGGCCGAAAATCGCCTTCAGGATGCCGGCGAAGGCCTTGGGTGACTTGACCACGACAATCTTCATTCCTCCATGCCCTCCCTTTTTTGGCGGAGCCAGCGGCAGCCCTGATAGCCCAGGAATGCGCCGGCCCCCAGCGTGATGAGACTGGCGGGAAACAGCACCAGCCCGATGGCCGCCGCGCAGCCCGCCGCCAGACAGAGCGTCCGCCGGTCGGAAAATTTGCTCAAAAAAGCCGCCTCCCTTCCGATACCGGGGATCCCTCGACGGGGTCCTGCTCCAGTATACGGAGGAAGGCGGCCCTTGGTGACCGCTCATCAGGTGAAAATCATGGGGACGGGTCCGGCAGGCGCTGGCTGCGGATGACCAGAACACACCCCGAGACCGTGGAGACGACGCACGGCTCCCCCGCCGGCTCGTTGCTCACCGAGAGGGTGTCCCCCCGGGTGAGCTCCGCGTCGGTCAGGGGGTATTTGACGCCCCGCAGCGTCACCCCCCGGATGGTCCGGTCCAGCGGGATGACGGACAGGTAGCGGTAGCGGGGGACGGCGGGCAGGGTCAGCGTCCCACCCGGGTGGAAGCGCACCTCGTTGTCCCCATCCAGGAGCAGGGCCTCCGCTCCGCGGCCGGCAATCCACTCCAGCAGAACCAGGTTGGAGGCGGTGTGGTCCAGCCTCCCCCCGGCGCAGCCGCACAGCAGCAGCTGGCCGCACCCTCTGGCGATGGCCAGCTCCGCCGCGGCCTGCAGATCGGTCAGGTCCTTCTCCGGCGGGAGGCTCACCGCCGGAATCCCCACCTGGGGCGCTCCGCCCGAGTCCCAGTCCCCCACCAGCAGGTGGGGGCGCAGCCCGGCCCGCCGGGCGTTCTGCACGCCGCCGTCGGCGCAGATCACCAAGCAGTCCTCCCGCAGATAGTCCCGGAGAAAGGACCAGTCCGTGCCCGGCACCGCCCCGAAGAGGAGGGCCTGCCTCACTTCCTCTCCCATTCCGGCACCTCCCTGGCCTGCTGGTACAGGCGCACATAGCTGGCGTGGCGGCTGGCGGCGATCTCGCCGCGCTTCAGCGCCTCAAGCACGGCGCAGCCCTTCTCCCTGATGTGGGAGCAGCCGGTGAACCGGCAGCGCTCCAGGTAGGGGGCAAACTCCCGGAAGGCGTACTGGAGCTCTTCAGGCCGGCGCAGTTTGGTCTCCTCCGTGTCAAAGGAGGAAAAGCCGGGGGTGTCGGCCACAATGGCGCCGTTCTTCAGGCGGAAGAGCTCCACGTGGCGGGTGGTGTGCCTGCCGCGGCCCAGCTTGTCGCTGACCTCCCCCACCTGCAGGCGGAAGCCGGGCTCCAGCGCGTTGAGGATGCTGGATTTTCCCACCCCGGAATTCCCTGTAAAGGCAGATACCTTTCCGGATATCGCGGCGGCCAGGGCGTCGATGCCCTCCCCCGTCTCCGCGCTCACCCGCAGCGTGAGGAAGCCGGCCTGGCGGTAGGTCCGGCAGAGCAGCTCGCCGCCGTCCAGATCGCACTTGTTGACGCACACCACGGGCTGACAGCTGCGCCCCTCCGCGATGGAGATGACCCGGTCGATGAGGAAGGGGTCGGTGACCGGGACGGCGGCGGAGGCCACGATGATCA
>CALWOS010000254.1 GCA_944383185.1 uncultured Oscillospiraceae bacterium | reverse complement strand
AGACGACTTCCTCGGAGTAGACGGTCTCCCCGTCCACCACGGCGGAGACCTTCCGGTCAGACCCGCCGGCGTCAAAACCGATGCGGCAGCCGTCCATGTGCCGGCCAATGGCCTGGGAGGCGCCCTTTTCTTCGGGGACCTTGTCGCAGAGCACCACCTCAAAGGGGTGCTCGTACACGCCGGCCATGAAGTCCGCGTCAAATTCCCGCGCGCCGCCGATGCGGTAAGTTTCTTTTAAATATGTATAGATGCTTTCGTCTCCCGCCACATAGACCCGGAAGCCGCCCTTCATCCACAGTATCGTTTTGACCAGGCGGTCCACATAGTAGCGGTCGGCTTCCGCCATGTCGGCTGTGCCGTGAATCCGGGTACGGCAGACGGCCACCTGGCCATTGGAGCGCTCTACAGCGAGGTCCAGGGGCTTTTCGGCGGTTTGGAGAAAGGCACGGTTGAACAGCAGGATGGGCATGAACGCGCTGTCCAGTTTGGGACTGTTTTTCACAGAGATCTGGATGCCGAAACGGTTCATTTTCGTTTCCTCCCTAACATGTGATTCATACGGCAGGAGCGCCGTACCGTATCCGAAACATTTTTAAGTATCTGTATTGTATCATGCTTCTTTGTGCTTGTCATTGGTTTTTGAAGAAAAATTTCAACAAAAAATAGAATTGAAATTTTTTTTCACCCATGCTAGAATAATAAACAGGATGAGAGCGGGGGAGAGGAGGCCTCCTCCGCGGCGGAAACGCCACATGTATAAGGAGGGAGATCGGTTATGGACAGAAAGATTCTGGAGGCGGAACAGGCCTGGGTCCGGGAAGAACTGAAGCGCAGTGTGGACTTCTGGCTGGAGCACGGCATGGACCATGTGCACGGGGGCATCTACACCTGCCTGGACCGGCGGGGCGAGGTCTATTCCACCGACAAGAGCGTCTGGATGCAGGGCCGCTGCGCCTGGACCTTCGCGTACCTCTGCCATGTGTACGGCGTCCGGGAGGAGTGGCTCGCCGCCAGCCGGAGCTGTTTGGAGTTCATGGAAAAGTACTGTATCAACCGGGCGGCGGGCAACCGTATGTACTTCACCGTGACGGAGGACGGCAAGCCCCTCCGCCAGCGGCGCTACTGCTTCTCCGAGGGTTTTTATGCCATCGCCAACGCCGAGTACTACGGCGTCACCGGGGACCGGGACTGCCTGGAGCGGGCCCGGGCGGCCTATGAGCTCATCTGGCAGCTCAACAACGGCCTCATCCAGGATCCCACGGGCCTGGGGCCCAAGACGATCCCGGAGACCCGGAAGGGACGGGCCCTGGCAGACCCCATGATCTATCTGAACATCACCTCTGTGCTGCGCCGGTGCGACCCGGAGCGGGAGGCGCTCTATATCCAGCGGGGCCGTCAATGCGCGGAGGATATTTTCCGCTATCACCGGAAGAAGGATCTCCACTGCACCCTGGAGAGCGTGGCCCCGGACGGGACGCCGGAGCTGGGCTATACGGCGGGGCGCGTGGTCAATCCCGGCCATGACATCGAGTGCAGCTGGTTTGTGATGGAGTTCGCCCGCCAGGAGGGGGACAAGGCCCTCCACGCCGAGGCGGTTTCCATGTTCGACGACGCCATCACCCACGGCTGGGACCAGGAGTATGGCGGGCTGCTGTACTTTATCGACTGCCTGGGCAAACCCCCGGAGGCCTATGAGCACGACATGAAGCTCTGGTGGCCCCACAACGAGATCCTGATCGCCTCCCTGATGATCTACCGGGATACCGGGGATGAGAAATATCTGGACTACTTCCGCAAAACTGCGGACTATTGCCGGAAGCATTTCTGCGACCCCGAGTACGGCGAGTGGTTCGGCTATCTCCGCCGGGACGGCATCCCCACGGCGCCGCCCTGCAAGGGCAGAACCTTCAAAGGACCTTTCCATGTGCCCCGGAGCTTGATCATGGCAGACACCATGTTCGCAGAGCTTCTCAGCAAGGCCTGAGCTATGGGAGAAAACAGCGTACAAAACAAAATTACCGGTGCCTATTATGTGCTGACAGCGGCGGAGCGGAAGGTGGCGGACTATGTCCTCAGCCACTTGTCCGCCACGCAGTTCATGTCCATCTCGGAGCTGGCCGCCGAGTGCGGCGTGGCGGAGGCCACGGTTTCCCGCTTCTGCCGCCGTCTTGATTACAGGGGTTACTCCGCGTTCAAACTGGAGGTGGCCAAGTCTGCGGCGCAGAGCCAGAGCGGTCAGGAAGAAGAACCGGAGCTCCCGGAGACGCCGGACGGGATCCAGGAGCTGGCCGGGCGTCTGACCCAGTCCTACTCCCGCGCCCTGGCCCAGACCACGGCGCTCCTCCGTCCCCAGTCTGTGATCCGGGCGGCGGATATCCTGTCCCGGGCCTCCCACGTGTACTGTATGGGCCAGGGCGGCTCCATGATCCTGGCCATGGAGGCAAGCCACTTGTTTTCCACCTGCCTGCCCCATTACTACGCCATCCAGGGCTCCCACATCCAGGCCATCACCGCGGCTCTCCTGGGTCCGGAAGACGCGCTGCTGTATTTTTCCTATTCCGGCTCCACCAAGGACTGCGTAGACCTCCTGCTCCAGGCCCGGAACGCCGGGGCCAAAGTGGTTCTCATCACCCGCTTTCCCAAATCCCCGGCGGCGGCCTACGCGGACGTGGTGCTCCAGTGCGGCTCTGATGAGAGCCCGCTGCAGCTGGGTTCCATCCCGGCGCGCATGGCGCAGCTATTCCTGGTGGACCTGCTGTTTCGAGAGGTCTGCCGCCGGGACAGCGCTGCCGTGGCCCGGAACCGGGAGCGCACCGCCGGGGCCCTGGCGGAAAAACACCTTTGAACCTCAACCCGGGGAGACGGCGCGGGCCGTTGCCGGGTAGTTTATGAAAGAAGGGATTTTGGAATGAAAGACATCTCCAAATATCAGGGCATCATCCCTGCGTTTTACGCCTGCTATGACAAAAACGGCGGCGTCTCCCCGGAAGGTGTCCGGGCGCTGACCCGTTATTTTGTGGAGAAGGGCGTCAAGGGCGTCTATGTGGGGGGCTCCTCCGGCGAGTGTATCTACCAGTCCGTGGCGGAGCGGAAGACCGTCCTGGAGAATGTCATGGCCGAGGCAAAAGGGAAGCTCACCGTCATCTGCCACGTGGCCTGCAACAATACCCGGGACTCCATGGAGCTGGCGGCCCACGCCCAGGCCCAGGGTGTGGACGCCATCGCCGCCATTCCCCCCATCTACTTCCACCTGCCGGAGTATGCCATCGCCAAGTATTGGAACGATATCAGTTCCGCCGCGTCGGAAACGGACTTTGTCATCTACAACATCCCGCAACTGGCCGGCGTGGCACTGACCATGCCCCTGTTTCGGGAAATGCTGAAAAATCCCCGGGTCGCCGCGGTGAAGAATTCCTCCATGCCGGTCCAGGACATCCAGATGTTCAAGGCTGAGGGGGGAGAGGGCTTCGTGGTCTTTAACGGCCCCGATGAGCAGTTTATTTCCGGCCGGGCCATGGGGGCCGACGGCGGCATCGGCGGTACCTACGGCGCCATGCCCGAACTCTTCCTGAAGGCGGACGCGCTCTTCCGCAGCCATGAGATGGAGAAGGCGTGCGCCCTTCAATATGACATCAACGAGATCATTTACGCCATGTGCGCCGCCAAGGGCAACATGTACGCTGTGATCAAGGAGATCCTGCGCATCCGCGCCGGGCTGGACCTGGGCGGCGTGCGGGAGCCCCTTTTCAACCTCACAGCAGAGGATCTGCTCCAGGCCCGGAAGGCCGCGGAAATGATCGACGCCGCTATGGCCCGGCATCTGCGCTGAGCGCGACAGAGATAGGAAAGTGTGTATTTTCAACAAGGACAGCGTGAGAAAATTGTACTCCATGCAGCAACATCCAGGGACAAACGTCTCTGGATGTTGTTGTTTGTAACAGCATACAAAAAAACAGTGGACAAATAGACGCGGATATAGTACTATGGATGTACAATTGTTAATTATGAAATTAACGAAGTGTAAAGTTTCAGCCTCAGGGAAATGGGAAAAGGTTAGAAAAGGAAGATGGGAAAGGAAGGATCACAAGGACAAATGAGCAGATTGGAAGTCAACACGCCCAGCCGGGCGCAGGCTGTGGTAGAGAGCCTGTATAAGGATGTGGAGCGCCGCATCGCGGCGAGCCCTCCGGGGCTGTGTCCTGTGGACATGGCGCTGAACTTTCTGACGTTGTGCCACGCGCAGACCTGCGGAAAATGCGTCCCCTGCCGCATCGGCCTCGGCCAACTGAAGAACCTACTTACAGATGTCCTGGAAGACCGCGCCACCATGGAAACCCTCCGCACCATAGAGGAGACGGCGGAGATCATCGTCAGCTCCGCGGACTGCGCCATCGGTACCAGCGCGGCGGAGCTGGTGCTCCGGGGCGTCCGGGGATTCCGGGACGACTATGTGGAGCACATCCAGAACCACCGCTGCCTGGGCAGTTTGGAAAACCCGGTGCCCTGCGTGGCGCTGTGTCCTGCCGGAGTGGATATCCCCGGCTATGTGGCATTGATCCACGAGGGGCGCTATGCCGACGCCGTGCGCCTCATCCGCAAGGACAATCCGTTCCCCACGGCCTGCGCCTATATCTGCGAGCACCCCTGTGAGGCCCGCTGCCGCCGGAATATGATTGATGACCCCATCAACATCCGGGGGCTCAAGCGCTTTGCCGTGGACAACGCCGGCGAGCTGCCGCCGCCCACCCTGGCCGCGCCCACGGGGAAAAAGGTTGCCGTCATCGGCGGCGGCCCCGGCGGCCTTTCCGCGGCCTACTATCTGGCCATCATGGGCCACGCCGTCACCGTCTATGAGAAGCGCCAGCGCCTGGGCGGCATGCTCCGCTACGGCATCCCCAACTACCGGCTGCCCCGGGAAAAGCTGGACCAGGAGATCAACTACATCCTGTCCACCGGCATCCAGGTGAAGACCGGCGTCACCGTGGGGGAGGACGTGAGCTTTGAGGATCTCCGCCAGGAGTATGACAGCCTCTATATCGCCATCGGCGCCCACACAGACAAGAAGATCGGCATCGAAGGGGAGGAGAGCGAAGGCGTCCTCTCCGCGGTGGAGATGCTCCGGAACATTGGCGACGACCGTATGCCCGACTTCACCGGCAAGCGCGTGGTGGTGGTGGGCGGCGGCAACGTGGCCATGGACGTCACCCGCAGCGCCATCCGTCTGGGGGCCAGCCGGGTCACCTGCGTGTACCGCCGCCGGGAGGCGGATATGACAGCTCTGCCTGAAGAGGTCCACGGCGCGGTGGCGGAGGGGGCGGACCTGCTGACCCTCCATGCGCCCCTGCGCATTGAGAGCGACGAAAACGGCAAGGCCGTGGCCCTGTGGGTCCAGCCTCAGATCATCGGCGAGATTGACAAGGGCGGCAGGCCCCGGCCCAACAAAGCGGACCTGCCGGAGCGCCGCCTGGAAGCGGACCTGATCATCGTGGCCATTGGCCAGGGTGTGGAGACTTACGGTTTTGAGCGCTCTGTCCCCATCCGCCACGGCGCCATCGACGCCACCAGCAGCAGCCAGCTCAAGGATGTAAGCGGTGTATTTGCCGGCGGCGACTGCGTCACCGGTCCCGCCACGGTTATCCGCGCCATCGCCGCGGGCAAGGTGGCCGCGGCCAACATTGACGAGTACCTGGGCTTCCGCCACATCATCGACTCCGATGTGGTGATCCCCAACCCCCGCTTCGACAACAAGCCTCCCCATGGCCGCGTGAACACCTCCGAGCGGGACGCGGCCGAGCGCAAGGGGGATTTCCACTGCATCGAGTGCGGCATGACCCTGGAGGGCGCCCTGCAGGAGTCTTCCCGCTGCCTGCGGTGCGACCACTTCGGCTACGGCGTCTTTAAAGGAGGGCGGAAAGAGAGATGGTAAAACTCACCATAGACGGCAAGACTGTGGAAGCCCGGGAGGGTTGCACGATCCTGGAAGCCGCCCGGAGCGCGGGCATTCCGGTTCCCAGCCTGTGCTATTTGAAAGATATCAACGAGATCGGCGCCTGCCGGCTGTGCCTGGTGGAGATCCAGGGGATCGACCGGCTGGTCCCCTCCTGCAACAATGTGGTGGAGGAGGGTATGGTGGTCTACACCAACAGCCCCCGGGTGCGCAAGGCCCGGCGGATCAACATGGAGCTGCTCCTTTCCCAGCACGACTGCCGCTGCGCCACCTGCGTCCGGAGCGGCAACTGCACGCTCCAGTCCCTGGCCAATGACCTGAACATATACGCGCTGCCCTACCAGAGCGAGATCCCCGTGGGGCGGTGGAACCGGAAGGCCCCCCTCATCAAGCACGCCAGCAAATGCATCAAGTGCATGCGCTGCGTCCAGGTCTGCGACAAGGTCCAGTCCCTGGGCATCTGGGATGTGTCCGGCACCGGCTCCCGCACGTCGGTGGACGTGTCCTTCAACCGGAAGATCGAGGACGCGGACTGCGCCTACTGCGGCCAGTGCGTGACCCACTGTCCCACCGGGGCCCTCCGGGAGCGGGATGACACCATGGACGTATTCGCCGCGCTGGCGGATCCGGAGATCACCACGGTGGTGCAAATCGCCCCGGCGGTGCGCGCGGCCTGGGGCGAGTATTTCGGCATGCCACGGGAGACGGCGTCGGCCAAGCGCCTGGCGGCCACGCTCCGGAAAATCGGCTTTGACTACGTCTTTGACACCAATTTCTCCGCCGACCTCACCATCATGGAAGAGGGCAGCGAGTTTGTGGAGCGTTTCACCCACAAAGAGGAATATGCCTGGCCCATGTTCACCTCCTGCTGCCCCGGCTGGGTCCGGTTTTTGAGGTCCCAGTTCCCGGAGCTCACGGACAATCTCTCCACCGCCAAGTCCCCCCAGCAGATGTTCGGCGCGGTGACCAAGAGCTACTTTGCCCAGAAGATCGGCGTGGACCCCCACAAGCTGTTCCTGGTCTCCATCATGCCCTGCGTGGCGAAAAAGAGCGAGTGCGCCCTGCCCAACATGAACGACGCCTGCGGCGACCCGGACGTGGACGTGGTTCTCACCACCCGGGAGCTGGTACGCATGATACGCAGCGAGCACATTGTGCCCCAGGCCCTTACGGAGGAGGAATTTGACTCCCCCCTGGGCACCGGCACGGGCGCGGCGGTGATCTTTGGCGCAACCGGCGGCGTTATGGACGCGGCCCTGCGCAGTGCCTACTTCCTCATCACCGGCCGGAACCCCGATCCCGACTCCTTTACCCAGGTCCGGGGCATGGAGGGCTGGAAGGAAGCGGTGTTCCATATCCCCGGCGCCGGCGCAGTGCGGGTGGCGGTGGTGTCTGGCCTGGGCAATGCCCGCCGGCTGCTGAAAGCGATCCGCAAGGGAAGTGTGTCGTATGACTTTGTGGAGGTCATGGCCTGTCCTGGCGGGTGCGCCGGCGGCGGCGGCCAGCCGATCCACGACGGCTGTGAACTGGCGGAGGACCGGGGCAATGAGCTCTGGCGCCTGGACCACAATGCCCAGCTGCGTTTCTCTCACGAGAACCCGGAGATCCAGGCCCTGTATGCGGAGTTCCTGGAGAAACCGCTCAGCGAGAAATCCCATCACCTCCTGCACACGGACCACCATGCCTGGGAGATGCCCGTGTCCGGCAGGAAAATCAAGGAGGAGAGAGCTCACGTTTCGTAATTTCCGCAGCTGCTTCTTTTAACAGACAGAAGGGCCCGCTTTTTGCGGGTCCTTCTTGCTTTGCATCGCAGCATTTTACAGCCCGGGGCATGGCCCGCTTTTTTGCATGAGCCGGCAAAGGGCGGCATAGGATGTACCAAAGCCGACTATGGGAGGGGATATGCCATGAGAGAGAAGCTGCAAAAGCTTCTGGGCAGCCGGCGCTGGCTGCGCACCGCCGTGGCGCTGGTGCTGATGGGGGCGGTAGTGGTGCTGGGGATGGTGGGGCTTCCCCGGGTGGTGGAGGCCGCCAGCACAGAGCGGGCACTGCCGATCTACTGTGTGCAGCAGGAGGAGAAGCTGGCCAGCCTCACCTTTGACGCAGCCTGGGGAAATGAGGATACCCAGCAGCTCATCGACATTCTCGGGGAGTACGGCGTAAAGGCTACATTCTTTGTGGTGGGGGCTTGGGCGGAGAAATACCCGGAGAGCGTCAAGGCCCTTGCCGACGCGGGACACGAGGTGATGAACCACTCCGACGATCACGCGCACTTTTCCGCTCTCTCCGAGGCGGAGATCCGCGCCAACGTCACCGCATGCAACGAGAAGGTGGCCGCCGTTACCGGCGTGACGCCCACCCTGTTCCGCTGCCCCTATGGGGAGTACGACGACCACGTAATTACTACCCTCTTTGACATGGGCATGTATCCCATCCAATGGGATGTGGACAGCCTGGACTGGAAGGAGATCCCAGCCTCAGAGATTGCCCAGCGGGTGCTGGACCGGGTGGAGCCGGGGAGCATCGTCCTGTTCCACAATGCCGCCCTCCATACCCCGGAGGCCCTGCCGGAGATCATCGAAACCCTCCAGAGCCAGGGCTACACCCTGGTTCCGGTCAGCCAGCTCATTTTCACGGAAGGGGACTATGAAATCGACCACACGGGCCGTCAGATTCCCCTGGATCCATAATATAGCATCGCGCGAAGGGGCGTACACCGGTGGTTATCCCGGTGCACGCCCCTTCGCACTTTTTGCCTTGCGCAGCATCCGGGACTCTGGTATGCTGGGAAAGACCGGAGGAATGAGGCGCGGGCCCGGGATCTGCCGGCGGAAAAGCGGAGGGAAAAAAGATGGAATTTGTGGCAGTCGCGGATTGTGACAAGACAAAATACATGGATTTGCTGCTGATCGCGGATGAACAGGTCAGCATGATAGAAAAATACCTGTATCGAGGCGATATGTATGCCTTATGGGAGGGAGATCTCAAAGCGCTCTGTGTCGTGACCTGGGAGCGGCCCGGCGTACATGAGATCAAGAATCTTGTGACGGCACCCCAATACCAGCGCAGGGGTTATGGGCGGCGTATGATCGCCTGTATCGAGAACCGGTATCGGGAAGGGGGCGGCGAACTCTATGTGGGAACAGGGGACTCCCCCGCAACGTTGATCTTCTATCAGAAATGCGGCTTTGAAAAATCCCACATTGTGAAGGACTTTTTTGTGGATAATTATGACCACCCAATCTATGAAGGCGGGAAACAGCTCCGCGATATGGTGTATTTGAAAAAGCGCCTGTGATCGAATTTTCAACAGATCCGGATGTTGACAACACAACATCGCTGCGTTATACTGCAGAAGTTGTTATCGCAACATCTCAACAGAGACGAAAGGAGACACAAGCGTGGTCGGACGATTTGAGCGTTTTTCCTACGCCATATCTGAGATCTCCAAATACTGGCACAAGCTGGCCGCGGAGGAAATGGCCCCCTATGGGCTCCGGGCGGCCCACAGCGTTTACCTCCTGGCCCTGGCCAGGGAACCCGGCGGCATGACCGCGTCCCAGCTCTGCGAAGCCTGCGGCAAGGATAAGGGGGACGTGTCCCGGAGGATGGCCATCCTGGAGAAAAAAGCCCTGGTGCGCAAGGAGGGCGGCTTCCACAACGGCTATGGGGGCCTTTTCCGCCTGACGCCGGAGGGCCTTGCCGCCGCGGAGCATGTGAAGGCCCGGGCGGGCCTCGCGGTATACCTGGCGGGAAGCGGCCTCACAGAGGAGAGCCGCGCGGTGTTTTACGAGGCCCTGGATTCCATCGTGGAGCGGCTGCAGGCCCTGGGAAGGGAGGGACTTCCGGAGACATGAATATCTTTGCGCGGATTGGATGCCGTATCTATCAGAAGGCCTTTCGCCTGGCGCTGCCTCTGCTGCCCTACCGGGATCCGGAATTGCTGCCCGACGTGATGCAGATCGTCCCGCTGCTCCAGCGGCTGCAGGTGCGCTCTGTGCTGGTGGTGACGGATTGGGGCCTCCGGGAAGGGGGCTGCACCCAGCCTCTGGAGCAGGCGCTTCGCCGGGCGGGCATTGCCGCGGCGGTATATGACCAGACCAGCGCCAACCCCACCACCCGGGACGCCGAGGCGGCCAAGGCGCTGTACCGGAACCGGAACTGCCAGGCCCTCATTGCCTTTGGCGGCGGCTCCCCCATGGACTGCGCCAAGACCGTGGGCGCCCTGATCGCTTACCCCAAAAAGACCGCCTGGCAGCTCCGCGGACTCTTGAAAGTCCGGCGACGGCTGCCGCCCCTCATTGCCGTACCTACTACCGCAGGTACCGGCAGCGAAACCACTCTCACCGCCGTCATCACCGACACGGAAAGGCGCCACAAGTGTACCATGAACAGCTTTGCCCTCATCCCCCGTTACGCTGTGCTGGACGCGGCGCTCACCCGGAGCCTGCCTCCCCAGCTCACGGCCACCACGGGCATGGACGCCCTCACCCACGCGGTGGAGGCCTATATCGGCGGCTCCACCACCCGGCAGACCCGGGAACTGAGCCTGGAGGCCGCGGCCCTGGTATTTGCAAATATCCGCCGGGCCTATACCGATGGTGACGACATGGCCGCCCGGGCGGCCATGCTCACCGCCGCCCACAAGGCGGGCATGGCCTTCTCCCGGTCCTATGTGGGCTATATCCACGCGGTGGCCCACTCCCTGGGCGGGCAGTACAACATCCCCCATGGCCTGGCCAACGCCGTGCTGCTGCCGGTGGTGCTGGAGTCCTACGCCCCACACGCGGACCGGAAGCTCCATGCCCTGGCCGTGGCGGCGGGGGTCTGCGGCGCGGACATCCCGGCGGCGGAGGGGGCAAGGCGCTTCATCGCCGCGATCCGGGCGCTGAACCGGGAGATGGGGATACCGGAGACATTGCCGGGCATCCGTCCCGGGGACATTCCTCAGATGGCCCGCCACGCGGCCCGGGAGGCAAATCCCCTCTACCCCGTGCCCAAGCTGATGACCGCCCGGGAGCTGGAGGGGTTCTATCACCAGATTGCGGAGAAAAAGGGCCTTGCCGCGCCCTGGGCAGAGCGCGCTCCCTCCAAAACGGCGTAAGTACCGGAGGGGGGGGCTTGCATGGTGCGCGAAAGCGCCGGGAAGCCAGAATTTATAGAAAAATTGCAGGAAGCCGCCGGCGGCTTCCTGCAATTTTTTGTTTCCCGATGCCTCCTGGGAGGATAGCGTGCCCTCCCGAGGGCTTACTTCATAAACTTTCGGATCATACCCAGCTTTTTCTCCGAGTAGGGGTGGTAGCGCATGGGCAGGTCCAGCCAGGTGTACTTCTTCACAACGCTCCGGTAATGGGTAAAGGTATCAAAGCTCTCTTTCCCGTGATAGGAGCCCATGCCAGAGTCCCCCACGCCGCCGAAGGGCATGTTGGAGGTGGCCAGATGGATGATGGTGTCGTTGATGCAGCCGCCGCCGAAGGAGCAGCTTGCCAGCACCTTGTCCTCCACCGCCTGGCTGGAGGTGAAGAGGTAGAAGGCAAGGGGCTTGGGGCGGCTGCGTATAAAGGCAATGGCGTCATCCAGATTGGCGTATGTGAGCATGGGCAGCACGGGGCCGAAAATCTCCTCCTGCATGATGGGGCTTTCCGGGTCTGTCTCATCCAGGAGCGTGGGGGCGATGAAGCGCCGGGCGTCGTCGGTCTCCCCGCCCAGGAGGATGGCCTGCCCCTCCAGAAGCCCTTTCACCCGGCGGTAGTGTTTTTCGCTGATGATGGTGGGCATGTTGGCGTAGTCGCCGCCGGGGAAGAACTCCTCCAGGGCCTTCCGATAAGCGGAGACGAAGGCATCCTTGACACTGCGGTGGAGGAAGAGATAGTCCGGCTCCACGCAGGTCTGCCCGGCGTTGAGGACCTTGCCGAAGGCGATGCGCTTGGCCGCCAGGGGGATGTTGGCCGTCTCATCCTCGATCACGGGGCTCTTGCCTCCCAGCTCCAGGGTCACGGGGGTGAGATGCTTGGCGGCGGCTTCCATGACCACCTTGCCCACGGCCACGCTGCCCGTGAAGAAAATGTAGTCGAACTTTTCCTCCAGGAGAGCGCTGTTCTTGTCCCTGCCGCCCTCCACCACCGCGATGTATTCCGGCGGGAAGGTTTCTCCCAGGATCCTGGCCAGGGCGGCACTGGTGGCCGGGGCGTAGGCCGACGGCTTCACCACGGCGCAGTTTCCCCCGGAGATCGCGCCGACCAGGGGATTGAGGCATAGCTGCACCGGGTAGTTCCAGGGGGACATGATGAGGGCGAGGCCATAGGGCTCAGGGGAGCGGAAGCTCTTGGCGTGGAACTGGGCCAGGGGCGTGGGTACCCGCTTGGGCTTCATCCAGACGGAGAGATGCTTCAGATGATACCGGATCTCCTCCAGCACCAGCCCGGTCTCGCACATATAGCTCTCCATAGGCGCTTTGTTCAGGTCCTGCTTCAGGGCGTCAAAGAGCAGCGCCTCGTTTTTTTGGAGGGCACAGCGCAGCTTTTCCAGAGCGTCCAGCCGAAAGCCAAGGGGCCGGGTGGCGCCGGAATCGAAATAGGCCCGCTGCCGGGCGATGATCTCAGAAATAGTCATGATCCACCTCGCAATTCTTCCAGTTTCCGGCGGATTTCAGCCGCTGGCAGGGCAGGGCAGGCCGCCGCAGCCCAAAAGCCAAGGGCGTTCCAGGCGTCCTCCGCCGCCCGGCGGCAATCCAGGATGTCCGGCGCCAGGGTCAGCCAGACGCATTTGAGCAGCCACTGCGTCAGGGCGGCGGAGCCCCCTCCGGCGGGGGAGAGGGAGAGGAAGTACCGCCGGGCGCGCAGGCTCTCGGCGATGCTCCGGGGGATATCCCCCCGGGCCGCACGGGCAAAGGCCCAGCAGTGCTCTGCTGCCTGGTCCGTTGCCGGCGTACCGGTGGCCTCGCCACGCATGGCTGCGGCGTACAGTTCCGCCGCAGCGCCAAGGCCGGCACGCGCCAGGATAGGGCAGAGGACCTCCGACGCCTGAGCAAGCCGGTGTTCGAAACGCTCCAGATCCTCCAGGCGCTGAGAACCGTAGAAGCGGTTGAGCTCCTTGCGGCGGATGGCGATGAAGGCGTCCAGGGTTTCGTCGGAGACCCGGATCATATTGGCCCCGGCCTCGGCGGTGAAGTCTCGGGCCATAAGGGCCCCGGCTACGAAAGAGTCCACGTCCGCCTGGACGGCCCGGGAGAGGGCCTCCTGGTAGATGGCCAGGGCGCGCACGGTCTGTTGAAAGGGGATACCTGCCTCCAGGCGCCGGGCGACCAGTTCCATTACCGCCATGTCTTCCCGGGAGTAGCTCTG
>CALWOS010000253.1 GCA_944383185.1 uncultured Oscillospiraceae bacterium | reverse complement strand
TGACCATCCTGGCCAACCGGGAGAAGGAACTGGTGGACGCCCTGCGCTCCATGCTGGGCATCGGCGCCAAGGTCCACCTGGTGGCCCCCAAGTCCATCGCCCGGAGCGAGGGCAAGGCCGTCCGCGTTATCGACAAGCGCAAACTGTGAGACGGCCAAAAAACCTTCGGAGAATTCTCGGCTGCAGCCGCGAAAAAAGTGAAATCCGTTTTTCCCGGCGACATGTGCGTCGGGGAAAGCACTTCTCACGGAGCGCGCGTGGGATTTGTACGCCCTGGCGGACAAATTCTGCGCGAAGCGAAGTGCCATCCCTTTTGTCAAAGAAGGCGCCGCCTTCTTTGACAAGCTGAAGCGCAAGCTGTAAGGAGGTAGACTACTATGAAAACCATCACCCAGCTCTCCGTTTTTCTGGAAAACAAACCCGGCCAGCTGGCCGCAATGACCCGTTTCCTGGCTAGGAAGCAGGTAAACCTCCGGGCACTTTCCCTGAGCGAGACCTCGGAGTTCGGCATCGTGCGCCTCATTGTGGACGCCCCGGAGTCCGTCGCCGGGCTCCTCAGCGGGGAAGGCTATGTCTGCACCACGACCCAGGTTCTGGCTGCCCGGCTGGAGGATGTCCCCGGAAGCCTGGCCGCCGTGCTGGAGGCCCTGAGCGGGGCGGGGATCAACCTGGAGTACTCCTACGCCTTCACCAGCCCGGTGGGCGGCGTGGCCTATAACGTACTCCGGGTGCAGGACAACGCTGCCGCCATCCGCGTCCTCTCAGAGAAGGGCGTCCCCCTCCTCTCCCAGGAGGAGCTCATCCACGCCAACTGACGGGCGCGGGAGCGCTGATTTTGCGAGGTAAAGAAACCATGAGAGAAACTTTGGAAGCCCTCCGGCAGAGCGCCGTCGGGGCCATATCCGCCAGCGGCTCCCTGGAGGCGCTGGACGCCCTCCGGGTGAAGTACCTGGGGAAAAAGGGAGAGCTCACCGCCATCCTGAAGATGATGGGCAAGCTCTCCCCGGAGGAACGTCCGGTCATGAGCCAGCTGGCCAACGAGGTGCGCGCCCAGGTGGAGCGCGCGCTGGAGGAAAAGAAGGCCGCCCTGGAATCCCAGGCCCTCGCCGCCCGGCTGGAGGCGGAGGCCCTGGACGTGACCATGCCCGGCCGGGCGGTCACCCTGGGCCACCGGCACCCCATGTATATCGCCCTGGACGAAATCAAGGAAATTTTCATCGGCATGGGCTTTACAGTGCTGGACGGCCCGGAGGTGGAGCTGGCGGAACTGAACTTCGACCGGCTCAACGCCGGGGAAGGCCACCCCTCCCGGGACTGGAGCGACACTTTTTATTTTGACGAAGACAGCCGGGTCATGCTCCGGAGCCAGACCAGCCCCATGCAGGTCCGGGCCATGGACTCCATGCCCCTGCCCATCCGCATCATCGCCCCGGGCCGGGTCTACCGGAAGGACGAGGTGGACGCCACCCACAGCCCCATGTTCCATCAGGTGGAAGGCATGGTCATCGACAAGGGCGTGACCATGGCCGACCTGAAGGGCACGCTGAACACCCTGGTGGAGGCCCTGTACGGCAAGGGCACCAAGACCCGGTTCCGGCCCCACCACTTTCCCTTCACCGAGCCCAGCTGCGAGATGGACGTCCAGTGCCACAAGTGCGGCGGCGTGGGCTGCCCCACCTGCAAGGGCGAGGGCTGGATCGAGCTGCTGGGCGCCGGGATGATCCATCCCAGGGTGCTGGAAATGGCCGGCATCGACACCGATGTGTACTCCGGCTGGGCCTTCGGCATCGGCCTGGAGCGGACGGCCATGCGCCGGTTCAAGATCGCCGACCTGCGGCTGATCTTTGAAAACGACGTGCGCTTCCTGCACCAGTTTTGAGAGGGGAGGCGGAAAAACATGTATCTATCCCGGAAATGGCTGAACGAATTTGTGGACATTAAGGCCGACGACAAGGATTTTGCCGAGGCCATGACCCTCTCCGGCTCCAAGGTGGAAACCACCGCCGTGCCCGGCGCGGAAATCTCCGGCGTCGTGGTGGGCAAAGTCCTCTCCCTGGAGCGGCATCCGGACAGCGACCACATGTGGGTCTGCCAGGTGGACGCGGGCCAGGCCGAGACCGTACAGATCGTCACCGGCGCCTGGAACGTCCACGCGGGAGACCTGGTGCCCGTCGCCCTGGACGGGGCCAGCCTCCCAGAGGGAAAGCACATCCACTCCGGCAAGCTCCGGGGCGTGGCGTCCAACGGCATGCTCTGTGGTCTCTATGAACTGGGCCTGGACGAACGGGACTTCCCCTATGCCGCCATCACCCCCGCCGCCATTTTGGATGACTATCACCCCCTGGACAAAAGCAAGCCCTCCATCCCCGCGGACATCCAGCCCGGGGACACGGTATTCGGCGGCGTGGTCTGCGCCAAGGTGCTCTCCTGCGCCATCACGCCGGATCTCAGCTTCCAGGTGAAGCTGGACACCGGCAGCGCTGAGGCCGCGGCGTCCACCCATTGCCCCAACCTCCATGCGGGGGACCGGGTGGCCTACAATACCAAGACCGGCAGCATCTGCACCCTGGCCGACCTCCACGCCCAGCAATCGGAGTTCCCCCACTGCATCCCCGACGGCATCTTCATC
>CALWOS010000252.1 GCA_944383185.1 uncultured Oscillospiraceae bacterium | reverse complement strand
GGAAGCGGACGATCTCCGCCAGCTCCTCCTTCTCCTCGTCGGCCCCTGCCACGTCCCTTAAGGTGACCTTCTTGTCCTTCTCCGAGCCGAAGCGGAGGCGGGCCTTGCCGAACTTCATGCCCTTGTCCATGCCGCCCCCCTGGGCCCGGGCCACCATAAACTGCCAGAACAGGAACAGCGCGGCAATCAGCACCACATACAGCAGGATGCTGCTCCACCACGGCGGCTCATAGGGCGGGTCCAGATCATAGTCGGTGATGATCCCGTCCCGGTACTGCTGGTCGATCAGCCCCCCCAGATCGTCATAGAACAGCTCCACGCTGTAGAGCTGGCACTTGGCGGTGATCCGCCCGCTGCTGACACTGCTGTCCCGGACCGACATGGTCAGCGTGCTGCCGGAGACCTGGAACGTCTCCACCCGCTCCTGGACAAAGAGCTGCTTGGCCTCGGCATAGGTGACGCTGGTGCCGTTATTGACGCCGTACAGAGCGTAATACGCCAGCACCAGGGCCAGCAGCACCAGCACATAAAAGCCAATATCAAATGATTTTCTGCGTTTTCGCTGCAAGTTCTCTTTCACTCCTTTGCGGCCTTAAAAATGCCGGTACTTTCCCGCCGCCTAAGCGCCGGAAAAGTCAGCGCTGCGCGCTCTGCACTCCGTGCAGGGCATTCGATCCCATCCGAGGCGGGCTTCCGCCCCCTCGGGCTCCCCCGCAAGTGCTGATCCGGCAAGCCGGGCCTTACTTCGTGTAGACCTCCGGCTTCAGCACACCGATGTAGGGTAGGTTCCGGTACTTCTGGGCATAGTCCAGCCCGTAGCCCACTACGAACTCGTCAGGCACCTCAAAGCCCACATAGTCGGCGTGGATCGCCTTGGTACGGCGGGAAGGCTTATCCAGCAAGGTGCAGATGGTAACGCTGGCCGCCCCCTTGGTGAGAAAATACTGCTTGAGGAAGTGGAGGGTGTTGCCGCTGTCCAGAATGTCCTCGATCACCACCAGGTGACGGCCGGAGATGTCCTGCTGAATGTCGTGAGTGATCTGCACCGCCCCGGAGGTGCTGGTGGCGTTGCCATAGGAGCTGACGGCGATAAATTCCACGTCGCACCGGACCTGGCAGGCCCGGACGATATCCGCCATGAAAATGAAGGCCCCCCGCAGCACACTGACAAACAGCGGCTCCTTATCCTTCAGATCCTCATACATCTGACGGCCCATCTCCCGGATCCGCTGGGCAATCTCCTCCTCCGTATACAGCACTTTCAGAATATCCTGATCCATCATGCTCTTTTCCATACCCTGTTGTTCTCCTTTTTCTCTGTATTGTCCTTCTCTTTTTCCACCCAGGCAAGCCTTCCGGAATCCCCTCAGCCCGGAATCCGTTCAATCCTCACAAACCGGCAGGGCTCCCCCGCCGGTGGTGCAAATGCCGCGTCCACGCCCAGGGGCCACACCGCTGCCAGCCTTCCGCCGGCGTAGATAGCCGGCAGCCGGTCCCGCTCCGAGAGCGAGATCCGCCGGTCCAGGCACAGCCGCTTGATGCTGCGGCTCCCCCGTCCGCCCGGCAGGGCCAGCCGTTCCCCCGGCACCACCGGGCCCACGGTCACGCCCAGGTGTTCCTCCTGCCGGCGCAGCCGCAGGGCCAGCCCCGCCCCCTCCCGGTGGTCCAGCAGGGTCAGCCGCCAGTCCCCCCAGGTGACCGGACTGTCTGGCAGCAGCTGGACTTCCGTCAGGGCCTGGGGCCGCGTCTCCAGCACCAGCCACCCCCGGCAGTACCGGGCGGTGACGCCGTGGGGCAGGTCCAGCCGGCTCTCCCGGCCCCACAGGGTATCCCGGGCCAGCCGCCAGATGGCGTTCAAATGCGCGGCGGTAATGTCCCTCCGCCCCACGCCCAGAAGGTCAAAGAGCCGCAGGAGCATCCGGGGCCGCACCGCGGCATCGGCCTCCGCCAAAGCCTGGCGGGACAGGGTCACCCGTCCCTCCTGCACCTCCACATGGGCGGTCCGGCGGTCGGCCTCCGCCTCAATGGCCTGGTCTGCGGCGCGGACGTGGGCCGCCGCCCGGTTGATGTTGCGCACCGCCGCGCTGTTCACTTCCTCCAGAAGGGGCATCACCCGCAGGCGCAGGAGGTTCCGGGCCGCGGCATCCGGGTCGCTGTTGGTCTCGTCCTCCACATGGGGGACGCCTTCGGCGGCGGCGTAGTCCGCCAGCTCCCGCCGGCGGACCGCCAGCAGGGGCCGGAACACCCCGTCCTGCTGCCAGGCCATCCCGGACAGCCCGGCGGTCCCCGTCCCCCGGATCAGGTTGAACAGGACCGTCTCCGCGTTGTCGTCGGCGTGGTGGGCGGTGTAGATCCGGGCCCCGCCCAGCCGCTCCGCCTCCCGGCGGAGGAAGGCATAGCGCAGCTGCCGCCCCGCCTCCTCTGCGGAAAGGCCCCGGGCCTGTGCAAGCCCGGCCACATCCCCGCTGCCGGAGACAAAGGGCACGCCCCTCTCGGCACACCACGCCCGGACGAAGGCCTCGTCCCGGTCTGCCGCCACTCCCCGGAGGCGGTGGTTGAAATGGGCCGCCGTCACCCGGCCGCCGTGCACCCGGCACCACTCCAGCAGCAGGTGCAGCAGGCACATGCTGTCCAGCCCCCCGGAGACCGCGCACAGCGCCGTCTTCCCCCGGCCGGGGAGGATCCACCGGGGGGCCCGCTCCAGCAGCTCAGTCCCCATAGCGCGTCTCAATGGAGCTGAAGGAGGTGAACTCCGGCAGCCATTTCAGCTCCACTTTCCCCGTCTCGCCGTGGCGGTTCTTGGCCACGATGCACTCGGCGATGTTGCGCTTTTCGCTGTCCTCATTATAGTAGTCGTCCCGGTAGATGAACAGGACGATGTCCGCATCCTGCTCAATGGCGCCGGACTCCCGCAGGTCCGAGAGCATGGGGCGCTTGTCGTCCCGCTTCTCGTTGGCCCGGGAGAGCTGGCTCAGGCACACCACCGGCACGTTGAGCTCCTTGGCCATGATTTTCAGCATGCGGGAGATGTCGCTGACCGCCTGCTGCCGGTTCTCCCCGGCGTATCCCTTGCCCCCGGCGCTGGTCATCAGCTGGAGATAGTCGATGACCACCAGCCCCAGGTTGTCGATCCGGCGGCACTTGGCGTTCATATCCGCCACGGTGAGCAGGGGATTGTCGTCGATTCGGATATCCGTGCGGCTGAGGACCCCGGCGGCCTGGGCGATGCGGCCCCAGTCGGCCTCCGTCAGCTCGCCGGTGATCAGCTTCTGGTTGCTGATCAGGGCCTCGCCGCTGAT
>CALWOS010000251.1 GCA_944383185.1 uncultured Oscillospiraceae bacterium | reverse complement strand
TCGAGGATGTCTGCCGCGCCGTGAAGCGCTGTGTGGAGCTGGGCGTGGAAGTGGGCATCGTCGTGGGCGGCGGCAATTTCTGGCGGGGTGTGAAGGACGGCGGCGGGAAGATCGAGCGCACCCGGGCCGACCATATGGGCATGATGGCCACGGTGATGAACTGCCTGGCCGTGTCCGACGTGTTGGAGCGCCTGGGTGTGGAAGTCCGGGTGCAGACCGCCATCGAGATGCGGGCCGTGGCGGAGCCCTACATCCGCCTCCGGGCGGTGCGGCATCTGAGCAAGGGCCGCGTGGTGATCTTCGGCTGCGGCACCGGCAGCCCCTACTTTTCCACGGACACCGCCGCGGTGCTTCGGGCCGCGGAGATCGGCGCGGACGCCATTCTCCTGGCCAAAAACGTGGACGGGGTCTACAGCGCCGACCCCAAGCTGGACCCCGGCGCGGAGAAGTTCGACGCCATCACCTACGACGAGGTCCTGGCCCGGCATCTCACTGTTATGGACAGCACCGCCACCAGCCTTTCCATGGACAACGACATCCCTGTGATCCTCTTTGCCCTGAAGGACCCGGAGAACATCGTCCGGGTGGTCATGGGGGAGAAGATCGGCACAATCGTACAAAAATAATGGGGCAAGGCGCCCGTAGAACCGAAACGAATGGAGGACAAGACATGTCAGCAGAACTCAATCCCTATTCCACAAAAATGCAAAAGACGGTGGAGTGCCTGAACACCCAGTTTGCCTCAGTCCGGGCCGGGCGGGCCAACGCCGGTGTCCTGGACCAGATCCAGGTGGAGTATTACGACACCCCCAGCCCCATACAACAGGTGGCCACCATCGCCTCCCCGGATCCTAGGACCCTCACCATCCAGCCCTGGGACAACAGCATCCTCAAGGCCATCGAGAAGGCCATCCTGGCCAGCGACCTGGGCATTAACCCGCAGAACGACGGGCGCCTCATCCGTCTGGTTTTCCCCCAGCTCACCGAGGAGCGCCGCAAGGAGCTGGCCAAGCAGGTCCGCAAGTACGGTGAGGAGGCCAAAGTGGCCGTGCGGAATATCCGCCGGGACGCCATGGACAGCTTCAAAAAGCAGCAGAAGAAGTCCGAGATCACCGAGGATGACCTGAAGAATCTGGAAAAGGATCTGCAGAAGCTCACGGATGACTTCATCAAGAAGGTGGATGAGGCCACGGCCCGGAAGGAGAAGGAGCTCCACGAGATTTGATGGCAGTTTTCCAATCCAATCACACGGCGGGGGAGACGGGACCGGGTGCCCTCCCCCGCCATATTGCCATTATCATGGACGGCAATGGCCGCTGGGCCAAACAGCGGGGTTTGCCCCGCACCGCCGGCCACGCCGCCGGGGCGGAGACTTTCCGCCGGGTGGCCACCTACGCCCGGGACATCGGACTGGAATTCCTCACGGTGTATGCTTTTTCCACGGAAAACTGGAAGCGCCCGGCGGAGGAAGTGAGCACCATCATGGGCCTTTTGGAGCGCTATCTCCACGAGGCCATTGCCAAAATGGAGCGGGACCGGGTAAAGATGCGCTTTTTCGGGGACACTACGGTCCTCTCCCCCAAGCTCCAGGAGCTGATTGCCCGGACGGCGGAGATCAGCACCCGGTTTGAGGGCTGCCAGGTGAACATATGCGTCAACTACGGCGGCAGGGATGAGATCCTCCGGGCCGCCCGGGCCTACGGCGCGGCCTGCGCCCGGGGAGAGGCCCCGGAACTCACGGAGGAAGCTTTCGGCGATTACCTCTACTCCGCGGGCGTACCGGATCCGGATCTCCTTATCCGTCCGGGCGGGGAGATGCGGATCTCCAATTTCCTCCTCTGGCAGGCGGCCTACGCGGAGTTTTACTTTACCGATGTCCTCTGGCCGGACTTCACCCCGGCGGAACTGGACAAGGCCATCGCCGCCTTTCAGGGCCGCAGCCGCCGCTACGGCGGATTGATGCAGTAATGGCCGCGGAGCCACAGAGAAAAAGGCGGGTGAAACCATGTTCAAACGTGTAATGGTGGCCGTGGTAGGCGTGCCCTTCCTGCTGCTGGTACTGGGCTGGGCGCCGGCCTGGGCGACGGTGCTTCTGGTGTGCGCCATGTGTGCCATCGGGGCCCATGAGCTCATGCACGCCGCGGCGGGAGCGGGGGCAAAGCGCCTGCTGCCCCTGACCGTGACCGTGGCGGCGCTGGCGCCGGCGTGCGTCTATCTGGAGACCCTGGATCCGCGGCCTTACGGGGCGGCGCTGGCCTTTGTGTTCCTGTTTGCCCTGTTCGCGCTGGCCATTACGGGCTACGGCGGGGAGAAGGCTGTCCCCTTTGCCTCCCTGACGGCGGCGGTTTTCGCCGGGCTCATTTTCCCGGAGATGCTCTCGTGCCTGGTGCGCCTGCGCCTGATGCCGGGGCCGCTGGGGCGGGCGCTGGTGTTCCTGCCTCTGGCCATTTCCTTTGGGAGCGACACTTTTGCCCTCTTCGCCGGAATGCTCTTCGGCAAACACAAGCTCTCCCCCCGGGTGAGTCCCAAAAAGACCGTGGAGGGCGCCATCGGCGGCCTTGTGGGCGGCGTCGTCGGTATGATGGTGCTGAACCCGATTGCGTCTTACTGGGTGATTCATGATCCTCTGATGACCTGGGGTATGGCCGTGGGCCTCGGCCTGGCCGGCAGCGTGGTGAGCCAGGTGGGGGATCTGAGCTTTTCTGTGATCAAGCGGGAATTTGGAGTAAAAGACTACGGCCGCCTCCTGCCGGGGCACGGCGGTATTCTGGACCGTTTTGACAGCGTGAGCTTCGTGGCCCCGGCGGTGTGGCTGCTGCTGCAGCTCCTTTGAACCGCCGCCCCCGGAAAGGGGGGCGCGGCGCCCTGTTGGAAAGGAATTTTCTCACTATGAACATAGCATTTTTGCTCACGCCCAAACAGGACGTGGCTTTCCTATATGATGACAATACCCTGCGCCAGGGGCTGGAAAAGCTCCGGAGTCAGGGTTACCGGGTCATTCCTGTCCTGGACCGGGCGGGAAAATATGTCTCCACGGTGAGCGAGGGGGATTTTCTCTGGCACATTGTGGGGCGTACCCCCGGGACGCTCAAGGCTTTCGTCCCGGAGATGGCGGAACAGGCCCGGGTGCGGGACATCTTGGGAGAGGACCGTAACCCCCCTGTGACCATCACCGCCACGGTGGAGGACATCCTGGACCGGGTGGCGGAGCAGAATTTTGTCCCGGTGATGGATGACATCGGCTCTTTTATCGGCATCGTCACCCGGCGGCGGGTGATGCTCCATCTCCGGAAAAACCGGGTTGTGGAAGCGGAATGAGGGGCAGACTATGGTAAAGGCGATCTCGATTCTGGGCTCCACAGGCTCCATCGGCAGGCAGACTGTGGCCGCGGCGCTGCGTCTGGGCCTGCCGGTGCGTGCCCTGGCGGCTCATGGGAACATCCGGCTTCTGGAAGAACAGGCCCGGCAGCTGCGTCCGGACTTCGTGGCGGTGTACGACCCGGAGCGGGCGCAGCTTTTGCGTACCGCCCTTGCGGACACCTCCATCCGGGTGGCCGGCGGACCGGAGGCCCTCACGGAGGCGGCGGTGATCGAAGGGGCGGACTGCGTGGTGACGGCGGTGTCCGGAGCCGTGGGCCTTGTGCCCACCCTGGCGGCGATCCGGGAGAGGCGGCGTATCGCCCTGGCCAACAAGGAAACTCTGGTCTGCGCCGGGGAGCTGGTGATGGCCCTGGTCCGGGAGACCGGGACGGAGCTCATCCCTGTGGACAGTGAGCACTCCGCCATTTTCCAGTCCCTCCTGGCCGGACGCCGGGCGGAGCTCCGGCGCATCCTGCTCACCGCCTCCGGCGGCCCCTTCCGGGGCCGGAAGCGGGCGGAGCTCTATGCCGTCACGCCTAAGGAGGCGGTGGCCCACCCCAACTGGAGCATGGGCGCCAAGATCAGCGTGGACAGCGCCACGCTGATGAACAAGGGCCTGGAGCTCATTGAGGCCATGCACCTCTTTTCCTGCCCGCCGGAGGCGGTGGAGATCCTGGTGCATCCGGAGAGCGTTGTCCACTCCGCCGTGGAGTTTCTGGACGGCAGCGTTGTGGCCCAGATGGGCGTGCCGGATATGGGCATCCCCATCCAGTACGCCCTCACCTATCCGGAGCGGCGCCGGAGCGGCCTGGAGCGGCTGGATCTGCTCCGGCTGGGGCAGCTCCACTTCCTGCCCCCGGACACGGAGAATTTCCCCTGCCTTGCCATCGCCATGGACTGCGCCCGGAAGGGGGGGACGGCCCCGGCGGTGATGAACGCCGCCAACGAGGTGGCCGTGGCCCGCTTCCTCCGGGAGGAACTCCCCTTTGGGGAGATCCCCCGCTGCATCGCCTGGGCGCTCCGGCGCATAGGCTATGTCCAGGAGCCGGACTTTGCGGCCATCGCCGCCGCGGATCGGGAGGCCCGGGCCCTGGCGGCGGAATACCGGCCCGAGGACGGCCAGGACTGAGGCATTTTTTGGAGGATCTATGTACGTTATCTTAGCCATTCTCGTATTCTGCTTTCTCATCTTTATCCACGAGCTGGGCCATTTTCTGGCGGCCAAGGCCAGCGGCGTGCGGGTGCTGGAGTTCTCCCTGGGCATGGGCCCCGCCATCTGGAGCCGGCAGAAGGGGGAGACCCTCTACTCCCTGCGCTGCCTGCCACTGGGCGGCTACTGCGCCATGGAGGGGGAAGACGAGGATTCGGACGATCCCCGGGCCTTTACCAACGCCAAGGTGTGGAAGCGCTTGGTGATCCTGGTGGCCGGGGCCTTTATGAATTTCCTCACCGGCTTTTTGCTGGTCCTGATTCTCTTTTCCGGGGACAAGGGTTTTTTGGCCCCGGTGATCACCGGCTTTATGGACGGCTGCCCCTATGAGAGTGCCGACGGGCTCCAGGTGGGGGACCGTTTTTACAAGGTCAACGGCGAGCGTATCTACTTCTCCTCAGACGTGAGCACCTACCTCCAGCGGGGCGGGAGCGAAACGGCGGACATTGTGGTCATCCGGGACGGGGAGAAGGTGGAACTGGAGGATTACGCCATCGTGCCCCTGGAGTACGACTATCAGGGCACCACGGGCTACTATTACGGCCTGCTGATGGAACAGGTGGACAGCGGCCCATGGGCCACGGTGCGCTATTCCTGGTATCAGGCCCTGGACTTTGTGCGCCAGGTGCGCCTGGCCTTGGGGGACTTGATCACCGGGGCGGTGGGTTTGGACCAGATGGCCGGCGTGGTGGGCATAGTGGACACCATCAACCAGGTGGGCCAGCAGAGCGCCTCGACCTCCCTGGCCCTCTGGAACATCGGCTATCTCTCCGCCCTGATCGCGGTGAATCTGGCGGTGATGAACCTTTTGCCCATCCCGGCCCTGGACGGGGGGCGGATCGTTTTCCTGCTCCTGGGGGCCGCGGCGGAGAAAATCACCCGGCGCAAGCTCAGTCACAAGTTTGAAAACTATCTCCATGGCGCCACACTGGTGCTGCTGATGCTGCTGATGCTGGTGGTCATGTACAACGATATTGCGAGGATGGTGACACGATGAGCCATCGGGATCATACCCGGCGCATCTCCGTGGGGGGCGTGCCCCTGGGCGGCGGCGCGCCGGTCACTGTGCAGTCCATGACCAACGTCCCGGCCCATGACCCGGCGGCCATCCTGGCCCAGGTGCGGGAGCTGGCCGCCGCCGGCTGCGACATCGTCCGCCTGGCGGTGCCGGACCGTGCCGCCGTGTCGGCCTTTGCCCGGGTCCGGGAGGAGAGCCCCCTGCCCTTGGTGGCGGACATCCATTTTGATTACAAGCTGGCTCTGGACGCCTTGGCCGCCGGGGCGGACAAGATCCGCATCAATCCCGGGAACATCGGCGCGCCGGAACGGGTCAAGGCCGTGGCGGACGCCTGCGCCCGCCGAGGCGTGCCCATCCGCATCGGCGTTAACGGCGGCAGCCTGGAACAAGAGATCCTACAGCGCTTTGGCAACGGCCCCCGGGCCCTGGCCGAGAGCGCACTGAGGCACATCCGCCTGCTGGAGCAGGCGGATTTTGCCGACATCTGTGTGTCCATAAAATCCTCGGACGTGGCCAGGACCGTGGAGGCTTACCGCCTCCTGGCGCAGCAGGTGGACTACCCGCTGCACCTGGGCGTCACCGAGACGGGGACGCCCTATATGGGCCTGGTGAAGTCCGCCGCCGGCATCGGCGCTATGCTCCTGGAAGGGCTGGGGGACACCATCCGGGTCTCCCTCACCGCGCCCCCTGCGGAGGAGGTGCGGGCGGGCATTGCCATTTTGAAGGCCGTGGGGCTGCGCCGCCACGGCGTGAACATCGTCTCCTGCCCCACCTGCGGCCGTACCCAGATCGACTTGATCGCCCTGGCCCAGACGGTGGAATCCGCCCTTTCGGACATCGACGCCCCCCTCACCGTGGCGGTGATGGGCTGCGTGGTCAACGGCCCCGGGGAGGCCCGGGAGGCGGACTACGGCCTGGCCGGAGGCAAGGGCACGGGCGTGCTGTTCCGCAAGGGGACGGTGATGGGCAAGTTCCCTGAAGGGGAACTGGTGCCCGCCCTGGAGCGGATGATCCGGGAAGACCTGCGCGAAAAAGAGAAATGAACCGGGAGGACCCATGAGCGAAGTACAAGCACAAAACTTTTTGGATATGTTCCCCTGCTGCGCCGGTATGGCCGAGGCGGCGGGGGGACTTGACAAGGCGGAGGTCCGGGGCGTGAAGATCCGCCGGGAAGACCGGACGCTGGAAGCGGAAGTCCGCTTTGCCGCCTGCCCGGCTCCGGCAGACCTCACCATGCTGGAGGGGCGGCTGTGCGCCGCGTTCGGGCTGCAGCGCGCCTCCATCCGGGCGGATTGGCCCCACACGGCCCCGGCTGCCGTCGCCAAATCCGGCGGCGGCAGCGGTGGTACGGGAGGCGGGGAAGTGCTCTTCGGCAAGGCCATCCGCAAGGCCGAGGCGCTGCCCATGTCGGAGCTGCGCCTGGACAGCGGCGGCGTGGTGGTGGAAGGCGAGGTGTTTCTGGTGGACAACCGGGACACCAAGGGCGGCGGCAAGGTGCTGAGCTTTTCCATGACGGACAACACCGGCTCGATCCACGTCAGCCGTTTTTTCCGCCCGGAGGACGACACCGCCGCGCTTCAGAAGATTCACACCGGGGATTATCTCCGCGTCCAGGGCCAGGTGGTCCTCAACCGCTATGAACAGGACCTGGGCCTGGAACCTCGGAACATCATGCGGGCGAAAAAGCCCCGCCGGGAGGACACCGCCCCCGGGGACAAGCGGGTGGAGCTCCACCTCCATACCCGGTACAGCACCCTGGACGCCCTGACGGATCCCGCCGCGGCCGTTGCCACAGCCGCCCGCTGGGGCCACCCGGCCGTGGCCATCACGGACCACGGGGTGGCCCAGGCCTTCCCGGAGGTGTGGAAGGCTGGAAAAAAGAACGGTATCAAAGTAATTTACGGCCTGGAAGGGTATTATGTCAACGATGTGGACGACAAGCTGGCCGTGGCCGGGGAGACAGACCTGCCTCTGGACACGGAGTACGTGGCCTTCGACATCGAAACCACGGGCCTGGACAGCAGCCGGGACCGGATGACGGAAATCGGCGCCGTCCTCTTCCGGGGCGGGAAGATCGAGAAATACTTCAACACCTTTGTGGATCCCGGCATGCCCATTCCGGAAGAGGTGACCCGCCTCACCGGCATCACGGACCGGGACGTGTTCGGCGCCCCGGAAGAAGGGGAGGCCCTCCGGGCCTTCCTGGACTTTGCAGGGGATCGCCCCCTGATCGCCCACAACGCGGACTTTGACGTGGGCTTCCTCACGGAGACCGCCAGGCGGCAGGACATCCCCTTTGACCCGGTGTATCTGGACAGCCTGGTCCTGGCCCAGAGCCTACTGCCTGATCTGCGGCGGCATAAACTGGATATCGTGGCCGGACGGCTGGGCCTGCCGGAATTCAACCACCACCGGGCCAGCGATGACGCGGCCACCGTGGCCCACATGATGGCCAAATTCCTGCCCATGCTGGACGAGTTGGGGTTCACGCGCCTGGATGAACTCAACGCCGGCCTCGCCGCCCAGCGCCGGGGCCACCCCAGCCACCAGCGCACCCGGCATATCATCCTGCTGGTGAAGAACAAAACGGGCCTCAAGAACCTCTATCAACTCATCAGCAAGTCCCACCTGGAGCATTTCAAGAAAAACCCCATCATTCCCAAAAGCCTGCTCCAGGAGCACCGGGAGGGGCTCATCATCGGCTCCGCCTGCGAGGCAGGGGAAATCTTTGACGCCGTCCTCCGGCGGAAGAGTCCCCGGGAACTGCGCCGCCTGGCCGCTTTTTATGACTATCTGGAGATTCAGCCCATCTGCAACAACCAGTTCCTGGTGGAAAACGGCACGGTGCGGGACCAGGAGGGCCTTCGGGATTTGAACCGGCGCATCCTGGCCCTGGGGGACGCGCTGGGCAAGCCTGTGGTGGCCACGGGGGACGTCCATTTCCTGGACCCGGAGCAGGAGGTCTACCGGCACATCCTGCTCTCCGCCAAGAAATTCTCCGACGCGGACAAGCCCCTGCCCATCTACTTCAAGACCACAGACGAGATGCTCGCCGAGTTCGCCTATCTGGGGGAGAAACGCTGCCGGGAGGTGGTGGTGGACAATCCCCGGGCCATCGCCGAAGAGGTGGAGGAGTTCGAGCTTCTGCCCAAGGAGCTTTTCGCCCCAAAGATTGAAAACTCCGTGGAAGAGCTCAAGAGCCTGGTTTATGGCCGGATGCACGAGCTCTACGGGGAAAACCCGCCGGAGATCGTCACCCGCCGGGTGGAGACGGAACTGGGCGACATCATCAACTGCCACTACGACGTGATCTACATGTCCGCCCAGAAGCTGGTGGCCAATTCCCTCCAGGCGGGCTACCTGGTGGGCAGCCGGGGGAGCGTGGGTTCCTCCATTGTGGCCTTCCTGTCCGGCATCACCGAGGTGAACAGCCTACCGGCCCATTACCGCTGCGAGAAGTGCTGCTACGCCGACTTTGAAAGCGGCGCGGGCTATGGCTGCGGCGCGGACATGCCGGACAAGGCCTGCCCGGTGTGCGGCGCGCCGCTGCAGAAGGACGGCTTTGACATCCCCTTTGAGACCTTCCTGGGCTTTGGGGGGGACAAGGTGCCGGATATCGACCTGAACTTTTCCGGGGAGTACCAGTCCCGGGCCCACAAGTATACCGAGGAGCTCTTTGGCCGGGACCACGTGTTCCGGGCCGGGACCATCGGCACCCTG
>CALWOS010000250.1 GCA_944383185.1 uncultured Oscillospiraceae bacterium | reverse complement strand
GGGGACTGCCGTGGGATAAGCGCTGTTTCGGGAGATGCTGGCGGCGTTGTCGCTGATGGAAAAGCGGGTGTCCAGGGAGATGCGCCCGGACTCCAGCTCCTCCAGGATAATGTAGGCGGTCATGACTTTGGTCATGCTGGCGGGCACCCGGGGGGTGTCCGCGTCCTTGGCGTAGAGGACTTCCCCGGTGTCATAGTCCATGACCACGGCGCTCCAGGCGCTCACCCAGGGCTCTTCCGCCGCCAGCGCGGCGGTGCCCAGCGCGCCCAGGCACAACGCCGCCGCCAGGATCAGGGCCAGGAACCGTGTCTTGCATTGCGCTGTTTTCGTCCGTATGTTTCCCCCTCAAATATGGATATGGAAAATTGGCAAAAGCCGCGGAACGCCGTCCGCGGCTTTTATCATATACTTTAACGCAGGTTGAGCCCGGCGTTGAGGCTGCGCCAGATGAGCGCCGCCATTTCCGAACGAAGGATGGCGTCCCCGGGGCGGATGCTGCCGTCCGGATCCCCCTCCACCAGCTGCGCCTGGAGGCAGGCGGAAACCGCTTCCTCCGCCCAGGCGGAGACATCCCCGGCGTCCGGGGCGGAGATGGCGTTTCCAGCGGGCAGGCGCCAGGCGTTATAGAGGATCTGCATCATCTGCTCCCGGGTGATCCCGCTCTCCGGGGCGAAAGTGCCGTCCCCCATGCCGTCCACGATGCCCAGCTCCGCGGCCAGGGCGATGTAGCCCTCAGCCCAGTGACCCCGGCAGTCGGTGAAACCGCTCTCCGCTGGCAGCTCTTCCCGCACCAAGCCCTTGGCCTGGAGGGCGGAAAGGAACATGGCCACAAACTGGGCCCGGGTGGCGGACTGGTCCGGCAGGAAGCTGCTGCCGCTCAGGCTCATCTCCGCCCCCAGTTCCCGGAGGCCCAGCACCGGCTCGGCAAACCAGGCGTCCTCCGGCACGTCCCAATAGGCCTCCGCAGGCTTGGCCACGGCAAAGCCGTAGTCCAACAGGGCGGTGGAGTCGGTGAAGCGATGGTAGTCGCTGATGGAGCCCATCACCACGGAGATGATGCGCTTGCCATTCCGCACTGCCGTGGCGCTCAGGCAGCAGCCCGCGGCGGACATGGTGCCGGTTTTGAAGCCGTCGCAGCCCTCATAGTACTGGGTGGACAGGAGCTTGTTGCTGTTCTGCCACACCACGCCGTTGAAGGTCACCTGGGTCATGGAGGTGTAGCGCAGCACATCCGGATACTTCATAATGAAATTCCGCACCAGCGTGGCCTGGGCCCGGGGGGAGACCTGCTCCCCACCGATGGTGCCGTTGGTGCTCACATAGTAAGCGTCGATGCCCATGCGCCGGGCCGTCTCGTTCATCCGCTGGATGAAGGGGGCCGTCCCCCCGGAGATGTTCTCCGCCGCCAGGACGCAGCAGGCGCAGGCGGAGGGGATGAAAATGAGGCGCAGGGCCATATCCACCGTCAGCTGCTGGCCTACGTACAAGGGCCCGGCGTTGGACACGCCGGATACGGAGCAGGCCGCGGCCTCCTGGCCCACGGTCCAGAGAGTGTCGTATGTAATGTTCCCCGCCGCCAGTTCCTCAAAGATGATGTAGGCGCACATGACCTTGGTCATGCTGGCCGGGGCCCGGCGGGCGTCGGGGTTTTTCTCGTAGAGCACTTCGCCGGTGTCGTAGTCTATCACAATGGCCGCCGGGGCCGTGATGCTGGGGAGATCCGCCGCCAGGGCGGGGGCAGCCAGACCCAGTACTAGGCTCAGGGTCAGGCACAGGGTCAAAAACCGAAGGGCGCGTTTCTTTTCCGTCATGCTGTCTCTCGTTCCTCTCTGTTGGTGGATTTCGGGCTTTAGTTGTGCAGGAGATACTCTGTGAGGGCCTCCACTGTGGGCAGGATCACGTCCGCCCCTGCGCTTTCCAGCTCTCCCGGCGGAGCGTAGCCAAAGGCCACGCCCACGGCCCGGATGCCGCAGTGCCGGGCGCCCTCCATGTCGTATTTCCGGTCCCCCACCATCACTGTGGCGGCTTTGGCCTCCGGCGTGGTGACGCCCAACTGCCGGAGCGTTTCCTCCATGACCTCGATCTTGGTGTCCAGCCCGCCGGAGAGCTCGCAGCCCATGACCACGTCAAAGCAGTCCGCCACGCCGTAGCGCTCCAGGATCTCCCGGGCAAAGACCCGGGGTTTGCTGGTGGCCAAGGCCAGGCGCTTTCCCGCCCCCTGGAGCCGGCGGAGCATGGGCTCGATCCCCGGGAACATCTCATTTTCATAGATGCCATGGGAAGCAAAGCGCTCCCGAAATTTTCCCAGGGCGGCCTGGGACTGCTCCGGGGTCATACCGTATACGCTTTCAAACAGCTCCGTGGGAGGCGGTCCCACAAAGGCCAGGAGCCGCTGTGGGTCCGTTTCCACAATGCCGAAACACTCCAGGGCATAGCGCACACAGGCGACAATCCCCCGGGCGCTGTCGCTGAGGGTTCCGTCAAAATCAAGCAGGATGTTCTGGATCATCGTCTACCTCCCAAGAGGGAATATCTGAATCAGACAATAAAAAAGACCAGCTTGCCCTCTTAGGATATTTCCAGGAGGTGGCAGGCCGTGGCCGGATGCGCAGCGAAACCGCCGCATTCCGTTTTTTTCATTATAATGAATCCGGTTGAGATTGTCAATCGTCCCCGCCGGCGCATAGTTTGGGGCGAGAGCTTTCCTGCGGAGCGGCCGGTCCCCCGGAGCGCGCCGGGGGAGATAAGGAGGTCAACTATGCTTGAGCAGCAAGTAACAAGTTTCTTTCTGGGCGCCAACAGCGCCCGGGGCTTTTCCTCCCTGTACGATCAGCTGATCCGGGAGGAGGCGGGGGAATTCCTCTGGTGCATCAAGGGCGGCCCTGGCTGTGGAAAATCCAGCTTTATGAAGCGGCTGGGCCGGGCCGCGGAGACGGCGGGGCTGGATGTGGAGTACATATACTGCTCCGGAGACCCGGAGAGCCTGGACGCCGTGCATTTCCCCCAGCTGGGCATCGCCTATGCCGACGCCACCGCGCCCCATGTCCTGGAGCCTCGGTACCCTGCAGCATCGGGGCTCTATCTGGACTTGGGCGCATTCTACGCCGCCGGCCCCCTGGAGGAACGCCTGCCGGAGATGACGGCCCTGCAGCGGCAGTACCGGAGCATTTACCAAGGAGTGTATGCCGCCCTGGGGGCGGCGGAGGCTCTGATGCCCCAGGCCCTCCCGGGCCTTTATACGGCGGAAGAGGCCGCTGCCGTGGCCGCCCGGGCCAGGGCGGCGATTGCCCGGGAGTGCGGCAAGGGCAACGGGGCGCCGGGGCGGCTCCGCCGGCGTTTTGTCAGCGCCATTTCCTGCCAGGGGACTGTGTTTCTGGGCGAGACCGTCGCCCGGCTGTGCCCCCGCCTGTTTCTTCTGGACAACGGCTGCGGCCTGGCGGACGTGTATCTGCAGGAGGCCGCTAAAACAGCGGAAGAGCGGGGTCAGGCAGGCATCCTCTGTATGGAACCACTGTGTCCGGCGCGGGCGGAGGCGCTGCTCCTGCCGGAGCTGGGCGTGGGCTATCTTGCGGGCAATGGCCGTCACGATGCAGGCCTGCCCATCCACCGGCGCATTCGCCTGGACGCCATGACGGACGCGGCTCGGATCCGGGAGCTGCGGCCCCGTCTCCGGGAGCGGTCCCGGGCTGCCGCGGCCCTGCTCCGGGAGGCGGAGACGCTCCTGGCCCAGGCCAAGATCCTCCATGACAGCCTGGAAAGCTGGTATAACCCCCACGTGGATTTCTCCGGCGTCTATTCCCTGGCCGACGAACATGCCGCCTGGCTTCTGGACCAGGCGGGCGTATGAGAGGCCGCCGCTGGCCGACGAAGTCCCAAAGCCTCCCAATCCGCTGCCGGGGCAAAGGATCATCTGCGCCGCCGCAGCCCCGGCGGCAGGGGGGGTACCGCCGCCGTTTCTGCGACCTTCTTTTCGCGCGCTTTTCGTAAAACATGCTGGGGATTGCCGCAGGGAAGTTTTCCGCCCTGCGGCAGCCTGTTTCTTGACAATTGGCGCATGGTCTTATATAATTACCCTGAGGTTAGCTATTACTAACTTTTTGCTGGAAATTTGGTATGTTAAAAATGATCCCAGAAGCGTGGGGCATCCACATTCTACACGGATCGGAACACGGAAAGGGGTGTGGCGATGCAGCCGGATTAAGCTCCTGCTTGGCTTCATCAATCACAAGCACGCGGTCAAGGTCGGCTTCGGCTTCTATCAAGCGGGGCTTGACGGTATCGCCCAGCCCGTCCTCGGCGGTCTGGTAAATCACTTGAAATGGCGGCAAGGGCTT
>CALWOS010000249.1 GCA_944383185.1 uncultured Oscillospiraceae bacterium | reverse complement strand
CCCACCGTGCCAAGGAGCTTTTCGCAAAAACCACGCAGTTCCAGCTCCGCCGGTTGGATGGAGAGACGGCCCTGCTCCAGGGCGATGAGCTCCGTCAGGGCATCCAGGCTCCGAAGGGCCCGATAATAATTGTGGTAGAACATGGCCCGGTACATCTCCCAGTTTTCCGCGGCGCCGGCATCCTGGCGGAACAGGTTGTCCGCGGCCAGCCGCTGGGTGGCCAGGCTGTCCCGCAAGCTGGCCCAAAGCCGTTCCAGATCCGGGTCGGAGGCGCGGCCATCGGCGGGTGAGAGGCAGATCATCTGGATCTCCGCGTCCGGAAACTCGGATACCGAAACCAGGAAACGGCCTCCCGGGAGCTCCGCCACAGCGCCTGCGGACGCCAGCAGCGCGGGCAGGGCGGCCTCCGGCGCCAGCGCGTCCGGCCCGCCCTCTCCCAGAAACTGCCGGGCCGCAGGATTGAGATACACCGGCACGCCGCCCGCAAACGCCAGAAAACCGTCCAGACTGGCGCCGTACAGGGCCTGCAGCCGGGCAATCTTTTCGTCCATGCCGTTCCTCCCAATGGAAAATATCTGTGTGTTAGTATAAGCGAAACCGCTGCCTCCACTATACCAAACTTTGGAAGGACATACAACGTCTTTGCCGAATTTTCCCGAATTTTCCCGTTTTATGGCGACAGGACAGGGCACAGAGTGGTAGAAAATTACTTGTACGGACATTTTGGAACGTTCCAAATGTATGTACGGAAAATGCACTATTTACTCCATATTAGTGCGCATTACGCACTAATATGTGCAAAAACATCAGGTGCAAAGACAGGGGAAATGGTTGTTTCCCGGAGGGAATGCCGCTACAATGTTACCGAAAGGGAACAGCCGGGTCAACCGGCTGAATATCACAGGTGGAGGGCATGTGCGTATGAGTATCAAAGCCGGGATCAACGGTTTTGGCCGGATCGGCAGGCTGGCGTTCCGCGCCGGGATCGAACGGGGCTGTGTCGATTTTGTGGCGGTGAACGCCCCGGACAAGACGCCGGAACAGCTGGCGTATCTTTTCAAATACGATTCCGTCCACGGGCGCTATGACGGGGATGTGGACTTTGACGATGAGAACCTCATCGTAAACGGCCGGCCCATTCGCATCCTGGACAGCCGCAAGGTGGAAGAGCTTCCCTGGGGCAAGCTGGGCGTGGACTATGTTATGGAGTGCACCGGCAAATTCCTCACCCGGGAGAAATGCCTGCCCCACCTCAACAACGGCGCCAAGATCGTTGTCATGTCCGGCCCCTCCAAGGATGACACCCCCATGTTCGTTATGGGCGTGAACCATGACAGCTATCAGGCGGGGACCGACATGGTCTCCAACGCCTCCTGCACCACCAACTGCCTGGCCCCCATGGCCAAGATCATCCACGAGAATTTCGGCATTGAAGAGGGGCTTATGACCACGGTCCATGCGGTCACCGCCTCTGAGGCCGCCGTGGACGGCTTCAACAAGAAAAACTGGCGCCTGGGCCGCACGGCCTTTGACAACATCATCCCCACCTCCACAGGCGCGGCCAAGGCCGTGGGAAAGGTTATCCCCGCCCTGGCCGGAAAACTCACCGGCACCAGCCTCCGGGTCCCGGTGCCAGATGTGTCCGTAGTGGACCTTACGGTGAAGCTTCAGCGGGGCGCCAGCTATGACGAGATCTGCGAGGTGATGAAGGCCGCTTCCCAGTCGGAGCGTTTCCGGGGCATTGTGGGCTATGTAAAGGAACATGTGGTTTCCACAGACTTCAAAACCGACGCCCGCACCTGCATCTTTGACGCCATGGCCGGCGTGGCCCTCACAGACAGCTTTGTCAAACTCATTGCCTGGTACGACAACGAGTGGGGCTACTCCAACAAAATGCTGGACCTCACCCGGCACATCCACTTTGTCCGCACCGGGGAGTGGATTCCCGGCTGAACCGCCCGAGGCGGGCGCCATGGAAAGGGCGGACTTAAGCCAGAAGCCAGGGATAAAACTGCCCCCCGAAGCCGCATCTGCGGCTTCGGGGGGCAGTTTTTTGCAGGATGTGCCGCTTTTGCCAACCCCCTGCGCCCGGATGCTGTCCGGATGCGCCCGGAGCCCGTGCGCCCGTCTTTGGGAAGCCTGTGCCGGACTGGGGGCGGCTTTATGGAAAAAGTGCCGAAATTCTTTTCTCGCTGCCTGGGATATTTAAGGACAGGAGTGGGAAAATCTGGAAAATTCCCCGGAAAATCACCGGAAATTTACAAATCCGATGCATCCGTCCGTCAAGATGTGGTGGTATGTCAGGGCCTGGGGGCAATATGTTCTGTTGGTTACATTAAATAACAAGAAATTACAAGGAATCGGAAAAGTTCTTGTTTTTTGATTAAAATTATGGTACAATCACTTGACATAAATCGCGGATCGGCTGTTTTATTTCCAAGTGGAGGGCCCAAAATGGTAACAAAATCTTACATTCGCCGCAGCCTGCTTTTGACTCTGCTCTGCATGCTCCTGCTTACCGCGGGGGCCATGGCCGCGTCGGACTGGCAGGAGCCGGGCAATACCGACCTGAACATCCAAAACGGCGGGACCATGCTCCTGACGGATGATGTTTTCTACTACAGCGAAAACGGCATCTACGCCGAGACCGCCTCCGGCAGCACGCTTCTCACCAGCGAGGACGGCGCCAACCTGAATCTGGGGGACGGGTACCTCTACTATACTCTTGCCGACGGTGCGGTACGCCGCCTGCCCCTTGCCGGCGGCGCGGCGGAAACCGTATATACCCACACCGCCCCCATCAAGCAGCTGTACCTCATCGGCAGCGAGCTGCGCTTCCTCTCCGAGGGTCAGGTGTGGAGCTATGATATGAATACCGGCATCCTGGAACGCCAGGGTTCTCTCACAGATGTGGTGAAGCTTATCCCCACCCAGTACGGCAACATCTGCCTTACGGGCACGGTGCTGAACTATGACCTCTACGCCGGGGACAAGCTCCTGCTCACCGGCGTGGCCAGCGCCTATACCGATTCCGGCTATCTGGTGCTCAACCGGGAGCAGACAGACTATCAGACGGAGCTGTCCGCCCTGTTTTCCGGCGGCATCGCTCTTGAGCCGTTCCACCTTCATGGGGAAGAGGATGCCGTGGCCATGCTGGCCTCCATCGAGGAGGACTACTGCCCGGTGTGCGACGGCGAGGGCGACGTCACGCTCATGTCGGAGGATACGCCCGCCCCCAGCGTGGAGGGGGAAGAGGAAGAGACCATCATCCCCGAGGTGAGCCAGGGGCAGAAAAACATCGTCCTCCGGGCCCGCCAGCTCCATGAAATCCAGTGGACGCCCCTGGTGGACCGGACCCAGTGGGGCTACCGGGGCACATTTACCGCCGGTACCACAGTCTCCGGCCTGCCGTACGGCCAGCCGGTAAACAACGCCGGGTACGTGGGTTACAATGTCTCCCTGGAGCAGTTTGCCGAGGCGGTGATCGACAACACCAGCAAGTTCTACACCACTTACTCCACTTACAACAAGATTGCCCCGGCCTATTCCACGGACTGCAGCGGCTTTGTGTCCTATGCCTGGGACCTCCAGTACCGTACCACCACTTACGGATGGTCCCGTGTGGCCGTGAAGGTCAGCGACCAGAGCATCTACAGCCTCCAGGTGGGCGACGCGCTGAACCACAGCACCAGCCACATCGTGCTGGTAAGCGATGTGCAGTATGACACCGAGGGCAACATCGTCCAGGTGACCATCCTGGAACAGACCCCGGTAAAGACCAAGCTCACCGTCTACGGCGAGGGCGGCAGCTATCCCCTCAGCCGCATCCAGAGCTACTATCTTTCCGGCGGCTATGTCCTTTACCGCCTGGAGACCCGGGATGACGTGACCTATACCCACAGCTGCGCCGTACCCCTGGACGGGGACTACTGCGCCAACTGCAAAGACAAGGCCCCCTATGGCAGCACCACCTCCGGCGTGGGTTCCAAGACCCTGACACTCAAGGCCATGAGCGGCGGCACCATCTACTACACCACGGACGGCAGCACCCCCACCACCTCCAGCACCCGTTATACCGGGCCGCTGACCTTTACCAGCACTACCACGGTGAAGGCCATCGAGGTCACCGGGAACTTCAGCCAGCACTATGTCCTCACCTATAAGGTGGAGATCCCGCCGGTGGCCACGCCTACGGGCGCTGTGGAGAGCGGCCTGAGCTCCGGCAGCCTGGTCTCCGCCGGGAGCACCATCAAGCTCACCACTTCCACCTCCGGGGCCACGCTGTACTACACCACGGACGGCAGTACCCCCACCACCTCCAGCACAGTGTACACCGGCCCCATCACCATCAACAGCGACGTCACCATCAAGGTCATGGGCACTGCCCCGGGCTGTACGCCCAGCGCCGTTGCCACCTTGAATTATGAGATTGGCCAGGTATACACCATTACCGCCACAGCGGGCACAGGCGGCAGCGTCTCTCCCAGCGGCGCCAGCCAAGTCCTGCAGACCGGCAGCAAGTCCTACGCCATCACCGCCAGCTCCGGCTATGAGATCGCCGACGTCCAGGTGGACGGCGTCAGCCAGGGGAAGATTTCCAGCTATACCTTCCAGAACGTCTCCGGCAACCACACCATCAGCGCCACTTTTCAGGTCAAGAGTGTGGACCTGCCCTTTACCGACGTGACCAGCGATAAGTGGTTTGCCGGCGCGGTGCAGTACGTCTATGCCAACAACCTCTTCAAGGGTATGACGGAGACCACCTTCAGCCCGGATGTCACCATGACCCGCGGCATGTTCATCACCGTGCTGGGCCGCGTGGCGGGGGTGGAGGAGTTCTCCGCCAACATCGCTATCGTCACCGGCAGCGACGTCCGGGTCCGGGATAACCCCACCACCAGCGGCAGCCAGATCCTGGCGGTTATGCCCAAGTATGCTGCGGTGAAGAATTTGGGTACTGTGAACGGCACCGACGGCTATACCTGGTACAAGGTGGAGACCAACGGCAAGACCGGCTACATCCGGGGGGACTACATCAAGGCCTACACCGGAGGCCTGAGCGACATGGGCGCAGGGCAGTACTATAACGGCTATGCCCAGTGGGCCTA
>CALWOS010000248.1 GCA_944383185.1 uncultured Oscillospiraceae bacterium | reverse complement strand
GCGCCGGAGACGCTGGGGGTGCCGAAGGTGGCGTTCTCCCCGTCCAGGATGGCCAGGACCTGGTCAAAGACGACCTTCTCGCCGGCCTCCACGGGCAGCTTCTCGATGAACAGGGTGTCGCCCTCGCTGACCTTGTACTGCTTACCGCCGGTGACGATGATAGCTTGCATGTGTTTCAACTCCTTCATTACGGGCTCGCTGTCGGGGGTGGCGCGTTTGGGCGCACTTCAACCCATTCAAAGCGGCTTATCAAGTATATCAGCTGTTTTCCGGAAAGTCAACCTCTTTTCGAGGATTTTTTCGTGTTTTGTTTTCCCGGTTGGCCAGCGCCAGACAGGCTGCCGCCAGGACCAGGCACGCTGTGATGCCGACTCCAACGCCGGATAGATAGTCTGCCCCGAACACCACCCAGGGCATCACGGACAGCGCCGTGGCCAGCACGTCCAGGATGAACAGGGCATTGCCCCGGCCTGGCCGGGGCCGGAGCAGCTGCGCCAGGGCCAGCAGGAGCAGGACTGCCGTCAGCGTCCCCGTCATCAGGGGGAAGAAGTTGGCGTATCCAAAGGGGGTGAGGCTGAAATAGGAGAAGGTCTCCCGGAAAGTGCCGATGGTGCCGTCCTCCGCCGGACGGGCAAAGTTCAGCACCGCCCCCCAGGGGGTCAGCTCCAGGCCAAGGGCCGTGAGCAGGCAGAGGAGCGTCCCCGCCCGGGCCGCGCCGGGGGAGAGGAGACGCCCCGGGTCCAGCCCGGGGAGCTTCACATACCGCGCCGCCGCGGCCAGCGCCAGAAGCCCCAGGCCCGCCAGGCGCAGCCCCCAGGTGCGCCCGGCTACGAACAGGGGCGTGAGCAGCAGGAAGCAGCCCGCCACCGCCAGGAGAACGGCGGCGGTTTTCCGCCCCATGCTCCCCGCGTAGCGCAGAGCCTCCAGGACGGCGCTGTCGCCGCGCTCTGCCCGCTCCTCCACGCTCATGGGCTCCCCGGCCAGCAGCTCTGTCACCGAGGTGCCCAGGACCTGTGCCAGGGGCGGGAGCAGCGTAATATCCGGGAAGCCCTTGCCCCGCTCCCAGCGGCTGACGGCCTTGTCCGTAACGCCGATGCGCTCCGCCAGCTCCGCCTGGGTGAGCCCCCTCTGCTTTCGCAGCAGGCAGATATAGGATCCAGTCTTTTTTGCGTCCATGGCAGTCCCTCCCGGCAGGTTTGGATGGGAACAGTGTACCAGAACGGGCCGCGGCTGTCACCCGATGGATCGTCGAGCCGGCCGTTACCGCGCCTTTGGCGGGTGCGCGGCCATGTATTCCTCCAGGATCCGGGCAGCGGTGCCCACGAACCGGGCGCAGGGGCGGCTGGTATAGTAGTCGGGGGTCCTGGCCTCGGGAATGGGGGATTCCGGGCCGGGGCGGTTCAGCAGCTCCCGGCAGAGAAGGGTATCATGGGCCTCCTGGAATTGCCCGGCCAGATCCTGGACCAGGGTGTAGAGCTCGCCTTTCACCGTGTCGTCGCCTGGGGTGTCATAGCCGTAGAGGGCGCCGGCGGCCATCAGCATGCCGCTGACCGCGCCGCACCCCGCCCGCAGCCGGCCCACGCCGCCCCCAAAGGGGGAGGAGAGCCGGGCCGCGGCGTCCCGGTCCATACCCAGCTCCGGCGCGAAGGCCAGGAACACCGCCTGGGAGCAGTTGTAGCCGTCCAGAAAATATTGGGTCGCCAGCTGTTCGTGGTTCATGATGATTCCTCCATTCTGCCGCCGGGGCGGCCGGGTGTTATAAAATCAGACAGGGGAAGCGGCGGCCGACCGGCCGCCGCTTCCCCCGCCTCTCGGGCAGGGCGATCAGGAAAGGAAACAGATGCGGTTACTGGAAGAGCTCATGGAGCACATAGTCCACAAAGATCTGCCGCCAGACGTTCCAGTCGTGGCCGCCGGTGACCACATAGCTGTGATAGCCGGAGACGCCGGAGGCGTTGAGCACTTCGGAGGTGCGCTGGATCGCCAGCAGGCCGAACTCCTTGGAGCCGGCAGCCAGATAGATGTGGGCATCCTTCAGGGCCTCGGCGTCAAAGGTGACGCCCTCCATGGAGGCGTCGTCAAAGAAGCCGCCGCTGAACAGGCCGTAATAGCCGAACTGGTCGGGGTGGGAGAGCATCTGGCCCTGGGAGAAGCGGCCGCCGGCGGAGAGGCCAGCCACAGCCTTGCCCATGCGGTCCGTGCGCACGTTGTAGTTGGCTTCCACCAGGGGCACAATGTTCTGTGTCAGATTCTCCACGTCAAAGTCCACAGCATAGTTGTTGATGAGAACCAGGACAAAGGGCTCCACATCGTAGTCGGCGATCAGGTTGTCCATCATGTTGCCCACGGACCCCTTGTTCCACCAGGACATCTCCGACTCCACGCCGGCGCCGTGGCTGAGGTAGAGGACCTTGTAGGGCTCCCTGCGGTTCTCGTTGTAGCCATAGGGGGTGTAGACGGCGATGGCGGGGGTGTCGTTCAAGGTGCCCTCGTAGCCCACAGCCTCATAGGTGTGGTAGTAGACCTTGCCCACCTTTTTGTCGTCCCGGGGCAGCTGGATGGACAGGTCCTGGGACTGCCGGCGCTTGTCAAAGGGCACGCGGACCTGGCTGTTGTTCTGCTCGCCCAGCTCCTTCTCCAGGGGGCGGTTGTTGGGGTCGGTCTCCACAAAGGCGTCGGTATAGTCCGTCAGCGCGGCGCCCTCCACGCCGCCCACGATGAACCGGTAGCTCCAGGTGCCGCTGGGCAGGGCGATGGTGTAGAACCAGACGCCGGTGTCCTCGTTCAGCTCCATATCAAAGGCGGGCCAGTCGTTCTGATCCACCTGGAGGGGGAACATGCCGTCCTCATAGTCCTCGGGCATGATATTGTCACTCATGGGGTAGAAGCTGCCCCGGTCGGTGGCAAAGGACCACTCGCCGCGGATGCGGACCCGGGTCGCGTCGGGGGCATAGTAGCGGAAGGTCACGTAGTAGCCGGTGGGAGATTTGCTGTCCTTGATGATGGTGGTCTCGGTCAGCGCGTCAATCTTCCTCTGGGAGAGGCCCTGTACATAGTGGCCCTGGGCGGGGGAATCGTCGGCGCGCCACTGGGCGTCCTCGCTGGCCGGAGCGGCCATGGCGGTGGTAGCGAGCATGACAATCACAAGAATGCTGGTTAACAGACGTTTCATACCGTTTCTCCTCCTGCCGCGGATGCGGCTGATGATCAGTCGTTAGATGAATCGGCGCACAACGGCGCCCTCTCACTGCACGGCTGAAAGCTGCACCGGCGTCACCCTCTTTCCTCCGTCTTTTGTAAAATTGTACTATAGCTGGAGAAAATTGTCAAACCTGCTTTGTGAAAATCGGCAAACAAATTTGAGGGCCGGACCTTGTGGAAATCGCCCATAGACAGCGGCAGGCGGCGGCCCAGGGCCGCCGCCTGCTAGGGGGGAAGTGGAGCGCGTGGAGACGTCAGAAGCTGGAGAGGATCTCCTCCATCAGCGCCGTGTCCGCCTCGGTGACGCGATAGCTGATAAAAATATTGTAGTATATGCCGTCGTGGAGGAAGTAGGCGTCGCAGCTGGACCGCTCGCCGGTGGTGAGGTACACCAGAGCCCCGTCGCCGCTGCCGGTGGTCATCTCCAGCTGCTGGATGGTCATGTCTCCCGGACCCTGATATGCGCCGGTGGTATACCTTCCGTGGCCCGCATCCGTATTGATGTGGGCGAAAAGAGAGATGTGGTTAAAATCCAGATAATATGTCGCGGAGAGAGTCACGTTGTCCGGGTTAACAAAAACCTGGAACTCCTTGTCATAGCCCTCCGCCAGGACGCTGTTCTCCTCCGCCAGGGGGATGTCCTCCCCGATAAATTCCGCCGCCTCCGCCCAGGTGTCAAAGGATGGGACATCGTAGGTGATCACTTCCCCCTCGCCCATGTCCGCCGGGCGGGTTTCCAGCACAGGCATCCCGTTTTCGATGTAGTCCTGCACCGTCTCGCCGAACTGGCTGACAGGAAACAGAACGCCCTCTTCGGCCTGG
>CALWOS010000247.1 GCA_944383185.1 uncultured Oscillospiraceae bacterium | reverse complement strand
CCGTGAATGAACGTCTCGATCTCCAGCCCCTCGGCCTCACGGGCGATGGAGCGTATCTCATCCAATGTGAGCTCCCGGGCCAGGACAACCCGGGAAAAGCCCAGCTCCCGGGCGAGTTTGGCTCCATGGACGTCGTGGATGGTCATTTGTGTGGAGGCGTGACGGGGCAGCTCCGGCACAAGCTCCCGGGCCAGGCGGGCCACCGCCAGGTCTTGGATGATCACCGCGTCCGCGCCGCAGCCGGCGATGTGCCGCAGTTCCTCCCGGATGCCGGAAAGCTCCCCGTCCGTGACCAGCGTGTTGAGCGTTACATGGCAGCGGACGCCCCGGCCGTGGCAGTAGGCCACGGCACGCTCCAGTCCGCCGCCGGCGAAATTCTCTGCGTTGCGCCGGGCGTTGAAGTTACCCACGCCCAGGTATACCGCGTCCGCGCCGCAGCGCACCGCGGCGGTGAGCTGTTCCATGCCGCCCGCCGGGGCGAGGATCTCTGTCACCATGCTGCCTCCCCTCCCCTTGCCGTTTCGATTCTATAAAGAAGTATAGCAAAATTTGCCAAAAAAGAGAAGCACTTTCTCCGAGCGTATCCCTGCCGGAAGGCGACCGCTTTACCGGAACTCTACCAGCTCGGAGAGGGGCTTGCGCTGTTTTTTCCGGATGGGGTATCCCTCCGCGGCGTGGCCCAGGGCCACCACCAGGCGGATACGCCGCTGGGTGTGGAGCAGGTTCTGGAGCTTTGCCTCGTCAAACCAGCCCAGAATGCAGCTCCCCAGGCCCCGTTCCTCTGCCATGAGGCAGAGCTGGCTCACGGCGAGTCCGATGTCCACGCTGCGGTAGTCCTGTCCCTTCAGGCGGCTGCCCACAGCGGCGGTGCGGTTGTAGTCGTCCTCCGCCACCACGACAAAGCAGGGGACGTTTTTGGTGAAGCCGTTCATGCCCATGCCCTGGGTGGCCGCAGCCACGGCCAGCGCGGTGTCGCCCCGGCAAACGATCAGGTGGTAGGGCTGGGCGTTGCAGGCGCTGGGGGCCAGCCGTGCGGCTTCCAGGCAGTAGAGGACATCGTCAGTGGATACGGCTTCCTGGGTAAAATCCCGGCAGCTCTGCCGCCGGAGGAAGAGTTCCTGCAGATCCATATATGCGAGCTCCTTTCTGATCTTAGGGGAAAATTGCGCTTTGACCATCGTAAAACGATATTTTTTATAGTATATCAAATTCCGGCGCGCATTTCAACTTGCCGGGGGATCGGGCGGCCTGCCTCCTTTGCATGTGCCACGTCCTACGCGTGGTGCTCCCGCGCACAGGGACGGGCCGCTGGCGCCGCAGGCTTTTCCGGAAAATGGAAATCCCCCCGCCACAGCGGGGGGATCCTGGAATCTGAATGGGGTTACAGAAGGGCGCCGAACTTGTTGAACAGCGGCGCGAACACCAGGGAAACCACAGTCATGAGCTTGATGAGGATGTTGATAGAGGGGCCGGAGGTGTCCTTGAAAGGATCGCCCACGGTGTCGCCCACCACGGCGGCTTTGTGGGGCTCGCTGCCCTTGCCGCCATGGTTGCCCTCTTCGATGTACTTCTTGGCGTTGTCCCAAGCGCCGCCGGCGTTGGACATGAAGATGGCCAGGAGCACGCCGGTGACCAGAGAGCCGGCGATCATGCCGCCCAGCGCCTCAACACCAAGGAGCAGGCCCACCAGCAGCGGCGCGATCACGGCCATCAGGCCGGGGATGAGCATTTCCTTCAGCGCGGCGGTGGTGGAGATGGACACGCAGGACTTGTAGTCCGGCTTGTCGGTGCCGGCCATGATGCCCGGGAGGGCGCGGAACTGGCGGCGGACCTCCTCAATCATGCTGTAAGCCGCCTTGGACACGCTCTCCATGGTGAGCGCGGTGAAGATGAACGGCAGCATGCCGCCCAGCAGCAGGCCGATGGTAACGTTGGAGTCAAGCAGGTTGATGCCCGTGACGTCGATGCCGACGGCCTGGGCGTAGGACATAAAGAGGGCCAGGGCCGTGAGGGCGGCGGAGCCGATGGCAAAGCCCTTGCCCATGGCGGCGGTGGTGTTGCCCACGGCGTCCAGCTTGTCGGTAATCTCCCGGACGGACTTGTCCAGGCCGCTCATCTCGGCAATGCCGCCGGCGTTGTCGGCGATGGGGCCATAGGCGTCCACGGCCACGGTGATGCCCGTGGTGGACAGCATGCCCACGGCGGCCAGGGCGATGCCGTAAAGGCCGGCCACCAGGTAGGAGACATAGATGCCCACGCAGATGAGAATGATGGGCACGGCAGTGGACATCATGCCTACTGCCAGGCCGCTGATGATGGTGGTGGCGGGGCCGGTCTCGCTCTGCTGGGCGATTTTCTTGACGGACTTATAGTCGCCGGAGGTGTAGACCTCTGTAACGAAACCAATGACGAGACCCACGATGAGGCCCACGATGATGGCAATGGCCTGGTCAAAGCTCTGGAAGAACATCTGCCCCAGGACCAGCGCGCCGATGACGACCACCACGGAGGAGACATAAGAGCCCATTTTCAAAGCCTTGTGGGGGTTGGCGTTTTCATCTCCCCGGACGAAGAAACAGCCGATGATGGAGGCCAGGATACCCACCGCGGCGAGCACCATGGGATATACGGCGCCCAGGCCCTGGAAGGCCACAACGCCCAGGGTCACAGCGGAGACCACCGCGCCCACATAGCTTTCGAAGAGGTCCGCTCCCATGCCGGCCACGTCGCCCACATTGTCGCCCACGTTGTCGGCGATGACGGCGGGGTTCCGGGGGTCGTCCTCGGGGATGCCGGCCTCCACCTTGCCCACCAGGTCGGCGCCCACGTCGGCGGCCTTGGTGTAGATGCCGCCGCCCACACGGGCGAAGAGGGCGATGGAAGAAGCGCCCAGGGAGAATCCGGAGAGAATCTCATAGTTGTCTGTAACAACATAAATGAGGCTGCAGCCCAACAGGCCCAGGCCCACCACGCACATACCCATGACGCTGCCGCCGGAGAAGGCGACGCCCAGGGCTTTGTTCATGCCGCCTTCCCGGGCGGCATTGGCGGTGCGCACGTTGGCCTTGGTGGCCACGTTCATGCCTACATAACCGGCGCCCACGGAGAACGCCGAACCCACCAGGAAGCAGACGGCGGTGAGCCAGCCGATGGCAAAGCCGATCAGCACGAACAGAATGATCACGAAGAATACAAGGATTTTGTACTCCGCGAACAGGAAGGCGCGGGCGCCTTCGCTGATGGACTGGGCAATCTCCTGCATCCGCTCCGTACCGGGGCTGACTTTGGAGACGCTGGAGGTCTTGTACGCGGCAAACAGCAGTGCCGCCAGCGCAAGGACCGGCGCGGCCCAAATGAGACTAGACATGGCTTCTTTCACTCCTCCAAATTTCTCGGTGCTGGCACGATATATGCCAAACGTCCCAAACAATTCATGCATATTGCACAAATATGGGCCGTAGATTCCTACTAAGCATAAACTATATGGCGAAAAAATGCAAATAGAAAATGTAACAAAACATTGCCTTTTCTTTGTGGGAGATATATAATATTTCCAAAGGTTGAACCCGGCAGGGGGCCGATTTTTGTAAAAGCAAACATAGTTTTGCAACGGCTGCTTGGTACGCTTACTTTGCTATTCAGGGTAAGAAGAGAATTTGGAGGACTGGAGGGCTGACATGATCCATCATTTCTGCCGTGTCCCCCTATGGGAGGCGGGGCGCAAACTCACCGCGGTGGCCGCGGGCCGGGAACCGGCGGAGCTGGTGATCCGGAACGCGCGCCTTGTAAATGTATGCACCGGAGAGATTCAGGAGGGCATCGGCGTGGCTGTGGCCCTGGGGAGGATCGCCCTTGTGGGCACGCTCCCGGAGGGCTGTATCGGGCCGGATACCCAGGTCATCCAGGCGGATGGCGGACTGATCGCTCCGGGCTTTTTGGATGGCCACATCCATGTGGAGAGCTCTATGCTCTCTGTGGGAGAGTATGCCCGGGCGGTGATCCCCCACGGAACCGTGGGCATTTACACCGACCCCCACGAGATCTGCAATGTCCTGGGGATGGACGGCGTGCGCCTGATGATAGCGGACAGCCGCCGCGCGCCTTTAAAGACCATGTTTACCGTGCCCTCCTGCGTCCCCGCGGTGCCGGGCTTTGAGGACACCGGCGCGGCCATCGGCCCGGAAGATATCCGGGAGATGATGACCTGGGACGAGGTGGTGGGCCTGGGCGAGATGATGAACTACCCCGGCGTGGTCTCCGGCGCGGCGCTGCCCCATGACGAGATGGCGGAGACCCTCAAGGCGGACAAGGTTGTCACCGGCCACTGGGCCGCCCAGGACACAGGCCCCGCTCTGAGCGCTTATATCGCGGCGGGGGCCCGCTGCTGCCATGAGTCCACCCGGGCGGAGGACGCCCTGGCCAAGATGCGCCTGGGGATGTACGCACAGCTCCGGGAGGGGAGCGCCTGGCGGGATCTCCACGAAGTTGCCAAGGCTGTCACGGAGCACAAGGTGGACACCCGCTTTGCCAACCTGGTCTCCGATGACGCCCACCCCAACACCCTGATCTCCCAGGGCCACCTGGACCACATCCTCCGCCGGGCGGTGGAGGAGGGCATCGACCCGGTGGCCGCCATCCAGATGGTCACCATCAACTGTGCCGCCTGCTTCCGCATGGACCACGAGCTGGGGAGCATCACCCCGGGCAAGTGCGCGGACATCGTATTTCTGGAGGATTTGCGGGACTTCCGCGTCACGCGCACCATCATTGACGGGGCCGTGGTGGCGGAAGACGGACGGCTGCTCCGGGACATCCCGCCCATGGCGTATCCCGACTGGGCCACAGGTCCCCTCCACGTGGGGGAGACCATCACGGCGGAGACCTTCCGCGTCCCCGCCCCGGTGGGAAGCGGGGAGACCGTTTCTGCCCGGGCCATTGAGATCATCCCCGCCCGGGTGGGAAACTGCGAGCGTGTTGTCACTCTCCCGGTGCACGGCGGAGCCGTGGCCGGAGACTTGGAACAGGATGTGCTCAAGGCCTTTGTCTTTGAGCGGCACAAGGCCACCGGGCGCCACGGAGCCGGCTTTGTCAAGGGCTTCGGCATCCGCCGGGGCGCCCTGGCCCAGACCGTGGCCCACGACGCCCACAACCTCATCGTCATCGGCGCCAATGACGCCGATATGGCCCTGGCGGCCAATACCCTGATCCAGTGCGGCGGCGGATTGTGCGCCGTGCTGGACGGGGAGGTACTGGGCCTGGTCCCCCTGCCGGTGGCGGGGCTCATGAACGACAGCCCTGTGGAGGAAATGGCCGCCAGGGTGGAAAAGCTGGAGCGGGCCTGGGAGGCCATGGGCTGTACCTGCGTCTCGCCTTTCATGACCATGGCCTCGCTGTCACTGGCCTGCATCCCGGAGCTGCGTCTGACCAACCGGGGGCTGGTGGACTGCCGGAGCTTTGAGATGAAAGAACTGTTTGTGGAGTGATGGCCATGCTGAAAATTGCAAACGGTACCCTGGTGCTGCCCACAGGGCGGCGCCGGGCGGACTTATACATTCAGGACGGGCGCGTCGCCGCCATCGGCGGTGATCATCCGGTGGAGGAGACGCTGGACGCCTCCGGCTGCCTGGTGTTTCCGGGGCTGATCGACGCCCACACCCATCTGGAGATGGACACGGGCGCCACCTGGACGGCGGACGGTTACGCAAGCGGCACCCTGGCCGCCCTCTGTGGGGGCACCACCACGGTGCTGGATTTTGCCACCCAGGACCGGGGCGGCACCCTGGCCGCCGCCCTGGAGGCCTGGGGAGGCCGCGCCGCGGGGAAGTGCTGCTGCGACTACGGCTTTCACATGGCCGTCACTTCCTGGAACGAGGCCACCCGCCGGGAACTGGCGGACATGGTGCGCCGGGGGGTTACCAGCTTCAAGGCCTATATGGCCTATGACAACCTCCGCTTGGGAGACGCGGACCTGGAGGCGCTCCTGGCTGCCACCCGGAAGCTGGGGTATGTGGGCGTCCACTGCGAACTGGGGGACAAGGTGGACGAGAACGTCCGCGCGCTCCTGGCCGCGGGGCGGACCGGCGTGGAAAACCACCCTCTTTCCCGGCCCAACGCCGTGGAGGGGGACGCGGTCAAAAGGTATCTGGAGCTGTGCGACCGGGCCGGGGCGCCCGCCTGGGTGGTGCACCTGAGCACCCGGGAAGGGCTGGAGCACATCCGCGCCGCCCGGAAGCGGGGCCAGAAGGTCCTGGTGGAGACCTGCCCCCAATACCTCACCCTTACCGAGGAAGTTTACCGCCTGCCGGACTTTGGCGGCGCGGCGTACACCTGCTCGCCCCCCATCCGCAGCCAGGCGGACCAGGACGCCCTATGGCAGGCCCTGGAGCAAGGCGAGATTGACATCCTCTCCACGGACCAGTGCAGCTTTACCCTGGAGCAGAAGCGCCTGGGGCTCCACGATTTTTCCAAGATCCCCAACGGCCTGCCCGGCATTGAGTACCGCTTTGCCCTGGCCTGGTCCGCCGGGCGGCTCAGCCCGGAGCGGTTGGCCCGGACCATGGCGGAGACCCCGGCCAGGGCCTTCGGCCTCTGGCCCCGGAAGGGCAGCCTTCTCCCCGGGAGCGACGGGGACGTGCTGGTCTGGGATCCCAACTGGCGGGGGAAACTCTCCGGGAAAACCCAGCACAGCGCCTGCGGCTACACCCCCTGGGAGGGCTTTTCCGTGACGGGCCGTCCCCGGGCCGTCTACCTCCGGGGCCGCCTGTGCGTGGAAAACGGCGAGCCGGTCATGGCCGGGGACAGGCCCCTGGCCCTGGGCCTGGGCCGCTACTGCCCCCGCAACTGCGTACCCCTGGGCATGGCGCATTGACGGCAGGCCCTTTCTGAAAACTGGAGACCGCCCCAGCCGGGCTTTGGCCCGGCGGGGGCGGTCTCCAGTTTGTCGAAAAAATCTTTTCAAAGACTTTTTCGACAGCCTCAGAGGGTCAGTCCACGAGCTTGTCCAGCTCCTTGATGTGCTCCGTCTCGCAGGAGACGGTGTGCTTGGCCTGCTTGGCGTATAGGCGCACCTGGGCCTGGGACTTCCGGATGGGCTGCATGGTGCCGGCGCCGG
>CALWOS010000246.1 GCA_944383185.1 uncultured Oscillospiraceae bacterium | reverse complement strand
GGGAGCACGTGGCCGCCAACTACCTGGACGGCAAGCGCCGGGAGTGGGAGGAGTACCGCACCCGGGTGTCCTCCTGGGAGCGGGAAAAGTATATCATGAACTATTGATCCCATCCACCCCGGCAAGGGAGTGAGATCCCATGGATAAAGTAATTGTAGCCTTCGAATCCGCCCGGACCGGAGAGCGGGTGCGGGAGGTCCTGGAGCGCGCCGGCGCGGCCTCCTGCCTGGTGTGCCGCACGGCGGCGGAGGTGAAGCGCCTGGCCGGCAAGCGGAGTTTGACGGCGGTGATCTGCGGCTTCAAGCTCCCGGACCAGACGGCGGAGGACCTCTTTGAGGACCTGCCCGCCCCCTGCTCCATGCTCCTGATCGCCCCCCAGAGCCAGCTGGATCTGTGCGAAAACGAAGAAATCTGCCGCCTGCCCGCCCCGGTGAGCCGGGGGGATCTGATCGCGTCGGTGCGGATGCTCCTGCAGATGGGGCGCCGGCTGGAGAAGTACCTGCGTCCCCGCCGCAGCGGGGAAGAGGAAGAGCTTATCCGCCGGGCCAAGGCCCTGCTCATGGAGCGCAACGGCATGACGGAGGAGCAGGCCCACCGCTTCCTCCAGAAGCAGAGCATGGACGCCGGCGCCCGGCTGGCCGACACCGCCCGCCTGGTACTGGAGGGACAGTAACACACATAGACTCAGCGGCAAGGGGGCCGCGCCGGTCCGGCGGCAGCCCAGCAGACAGGGCTGCCGCCGGACCCATACAGCACAGGCCACACAATAGGAAGGGGGAGTCAAGGGTGACTCGTATCAATCGCAATTTCACCAAGCTGCCGGGGGGGTATCTGTTCCCGGAGATCGGCCGCCGCGTGCGGGCCTTTTCCGCGGAGGGCGCGCCCATGCCCCTCATCCGCCTGGGCATCGGGGATGTGACCCTCCCCCTGGCCCCGGCGGTGATCCAGGCCATGCACCGGGCCACGGAGGAGATGGGCCGCAGGGAGACCTTCCGGGGCTACTGCGAGGAGACCTGCGGGGCCTACGACTTCCTGCGCTTCGCCATCCGGGACTCCTACCTGGCCCGGGGCACCCGGGTGGACGACGACGAGATCTTCGTCTCCGACGGGGCCAAGAGCGACTGCGGCAACATCGGGGACATCTTCTCGGCGGACAATGTGGTGGCGGTGTGCGACCCGGTGTACCCGGTGTACGTGGACACCAGCGCCATGGCCGGCCGGGCGGGGGAGTACGACGGGGAGAAGTGGACCGGCCTGGTCTACCTGCCCTGCACGGCGGAAAACGGCTTTTTCCCCGCCCTGCCGGAGGGGAAGGCCCCCGACCTCATCTATATCTGCTCCCCCAATAACCCCACCGGCGCGGCGGCCACGAGGGAGCAGCTGAAAACCTGGGTGGACTACGCCAACGCCCACGGCAGCGTGATCTTGTACGACAGCGCCTACGAGGCCTTCATCACCCGGCCCGGCATCCCCCACTCCATCTACGAGGTGGAGGGGGCCCGCACCTGCGCCATTGAGTTCCGCTCCTTCTCCAAAACCGCAGGCTTCACCGGCACCCGCTGCGCCTACACCGTGGTGCCCAAAGATCTGGTGCGGGAGGGGGTCAGCCTCAACGCCCTGTGGAACCGGCGGCAGGGCACCAAGTTCAACGGCGTGTCCTACGTGATCCAGCGGGCGGCGGAGGCCACCTTCACCCCCGAGGGCCAGGCGCAGATCCGCCAGTCCATCGACTACTACCTGAACAACGCCCGGGTCATCCGGGAGGGGCTGCAGGCCGCGGGGCTCACCGTGTACGGCGGGGTGGACGCCCCCTATATCTGGTGCCGCACCCCTGACGGGGCGGGGTCCTGGGAATTTTTCGACAGGCTGCTGCGGCAGGCCTGCGTGGTCACCACCCCCGGCGCCGGCTTCGGCCCCAGCGGAGAGGGGTACATCCGCCTCACCGCCTTCGGGGACGCGGGGGCCACGGAGGAGGCCGTGGCGCGGATTCAGCGCATTTTATAACAGAGCGTACAACAGGGCGCGTTCCACCGGAGCGGCCGCGCCGTCCCGGTGGGCGCGCCCTGTCTGACGGATACCCGGAAAGGGGCGAGCAAGATGAAGGATAGCAGACAGGCGGGCCTGTACGATCCCCGCTTTGAGCACGACGCCTGCGGCATCGGCGCCGTGGTGGACATCAGGGGCCGGGCCAGCCGCCGGACGGTGGACGACGCCCTGAAGATTGTGGAGAAGCTGGAGCACCGCGCCGGCAAGGACGCCGAGGGAAAGACCGGCGACGGCGTGGGAATCCTCCTCCAGATTCCCCACCGCTTTTTCCGCCGGGCGGCGGCGGAGCTGGGCATTACCCTGCCCGGGGAGCGGGACTACGGCGTGGGCATGTTCTTCTTGCCCCGGGACGATTTCCGGCGCCGCCAGGCCCAGAAGCTGTTCGAGATCATTGTGGAGAAGGAGGGCATGGAGCTGCTGGGCTGGCGGGACGTGCCCACTGCGCCGGAGATCCTGGGCCGGAAGGCCCTGGAGAAGATGCCCCACATCGCCCAGTGCTTTGTGGCCCGCCCGGAGGGGGTGGAAAAGGGGCTGGACTTTGACCGCAGGCTCTATGTGGCCCGCCGGGAGTTCGAGCAGTCGGGGGAGGACACCTATGTGGTCTCCCTCTCCAGCCGCACCGTGGTGTACAAGGGCATGTTCC
>CALWOS010000245.1 GCA_944383185.1 uncultured Oscillospiraceae bacterium | reverse complement strand
ATCAGCCCAAGGCTGACGATATCAATATCGAGGGCCTGGACATCTCCAAGGAGACGCTGGAGGGCCTGCTGGGCGTGGACAAGGATCTGTGGCGCGAGGAGGCCAAGGGCATCCGCGAGTACTATGCTAAGTTCGGCGACAAGCTGCCCCACGAGTTGATGGACGAGCTGAACACTCTGGAGAGCAACCTGAAGTAATTCAGAAGACATTCCTGGATCCAAAAGGAGCGGGAGGACTGATTTCAGTCCTCCCGCTTTTCATGTCATCCAATGAAATGCGGCGGCCGCCTGGGGCGAAGTCATCCCTTCGTGTTCCACACATGGGACAGGATGTCCTTCAGCACCAGCATGGCATCCAGGTCGCTGTAGCCGTAGTGCCCTTTCAAATCATCCAGCAGTGCCCGCAGCTTCGCGGCATAGCTGTCCACCGCCACGGTTTCGGTATAGGTGGTCAGGACCGGATACCGTTTCCCCCACACATTGGTCCAGTTGATACGCTGCTGTTTCTCCTCGCTGATGCGGTCGATCGCCTCCTCGATCTCCTGCTGGTCCAGGTCGAAGTCGATCAACTCGTCCAGCGTGAGATGGTAGAGAACTGCCAGCTGCTTAGATTGTCGGATATCCGGCAGCGTCTCGCTGGTTTCCCATTTTGAAATCGTCTGCCGGCTGACGCCCAGCCGTTCCGCAACCTCCTCCTGGGAAAAGCCGCTTTTCTTCCGGGCTGAGGCAAGGCTGTTTCCTAGCTGCATAGATAAGGCTCCCTTCTTTTATTTTCCTTGTCTATGATATCTGGACGGGGACAAAAAGTCTATCTGGAAAAGCATCCAATTCCGCACGTTTTTTTGACAGAAACCGACATCTGCAGAGAAACAAGACGCCGGGCCGCATTTTGCGGCCCGGCAAAAAGGACAGGGTGGAGGCAATCAGATGTTCTCTACCTTGATGAGGTTGGTGTTGCCGGACTTGCCATTGGTGACGCCGCCGGTGATAACGATCTTGTCCCCCTTTTTCAGGTTGAAAGTCTTTTTGGCCACCTGCTGAGCGTTGTAGAACAGCACATCCGTAGAGGTGAACTCATCGCATAGGGCCGGGGTAACGCCCCAGCTGAGGGCCAGGCGCCGCCAAGTTCTCTCATTGGTGGTGAGGCCCAGAATGTCCATGGGAGGACGGAACCGGGACACCATGCGGACTGTCATACCGGACAGGGAGCAGGCCACGATGGCGTTGGCGCCGATGTCGATGGCCACGCCGCAGGTGGCGTGGGAAATGGCATCCACGGTATTGTTCATGTGGAAACCGGTGGTATTATGAAACCGGTTGTCGTAGTGGATGCTCTTTTCGGTTTCCTCGGCAATCCGGGACATGGTGGCAACTGTCTCCACGGGATACTTGCCGGCAGCAGTTTCACCGGAGAGCATAATGGCGCTGGAACCGTCGTACACGGCGTTGGCCACGTCGGAGATCTCTGCGCGGGTGGGGCGGGCGTTGTGGATCATGCTCTCCAGCATCTCTGTGGCGGTAATGACCCGCTTGCCCAGCAGACGGCACTGGGTAATCAACTGCTTCTGGATGGCAGGCAGCTGCTCAAATGGCACCTCAACGCCCAGATCGCCGCGGCCGATCATGATGCCCTCGCAGGCCTGACAGATCTCCACGATGTTGTCGATGCCGGGCTGGTTCTCGATTTTAGCGATCAGGCCGATATCATCCCGACCCTGCTCCTGGAGGAAGGCGTGGATATCATCCAGATCCTGGCGGCGGGAGACAAAGGAACAGGCAATATAATCTACGTCGTTCTGCACGCCAAAGAGAATATCCTTCTTATCCTGCTCACTGAGATAGACCTGGTTGAGAACCTTGTTGGGAAAGCTCATGCTTTTGTTGTTGGAGGTCTCGCCCCCCACCAGCACCCGGCAAATGGCGTCGGTCTTGGTCAGCTTTTCTACCTGGAAAGCCAGGAGCCCGTTGTTCAAAAGGATTTTATCTCCAACGGACAGGTCCTGGATCAGGCCGGCGTAGCTGACGGAGACTCTGTGCTCATCCCCGACGATTTGCTCGGTGGTAAAAGTAAACTGGTCGCCCTCCTTCAGATCCACCTTGCCGTTAGCAAAGGTGCGGATGCGGTACTCCGGACCCTTGGTGTCCAGCATGATGGCGATAGGCAGATTCAACTTTTTCCGGACCTTTTTGATCAGGTCGATCTTCTGCTGGTGCTCGGCGTGGGTTCCGTGAGAAAAATTGATCCGCGCCACATTCATACCAGCCAGGCACATGGCGGTCAGCGTCTCTTCGTTATCGCTGGCTGGTCCGATGGTACAGATGATCTTGGTTTTACGCATAGTACGATCTCCTTTTTCAGATTCTCAAATTGCAATATCAGTCCTTATTATAATCGGCTTGACCTGAATTGTAAAGCGGGTGTAAGTTAAGTTTTTGGAAAGTCCGAAAAACAAAGCAAACGGACCGCCGCAGCTGCGACGGTCCGCATTCCTGTAGGGTTTTCCGCTGTTATCCAAAATCAGTCCAGAATATATACCGTGCAGTCCCGTACACCAAACTGGATGCACTCCTCGTAGGTATAGTAGTACAGGTCGATCCGGTTTTTCCGGATGGCGCCGCCGGTGTCCTCCGCGATGGAGAAGCCGTAGGTATAGGCGCCGTCGTTGGAGACGATATACATCTTGGTTCCGAAGGGGAGCTGGCTGCGGTCCACGCCCACCGTGCCCAGATGGACGGTGGAGCCGGAGTCAGTGATGGTGCCCACGCCGGGATCGCCGGTGGTATAGGCGGTGGCCTTCATGGTCATGGTCTTGGAGAAGGTGACCTCCTGACCGTTTTCCAGCACCAGCTTGCCGGACCCGTCGGCGTTGGTGACAATGTTGGTTACCTTGGCATCATTAGGGGCAAAGTTTTCCAGAGTGCCCCGCTCAATCACAGTCTCGGTGGGCTCGG
>CALWOS010000244.1 GCA_944383185.1 uncultured Oscillospiraceae bacterium | reverse complement strand
ATGGCCAGCACCAGGGTGTTTGGGGTGACGATGGGGTCGCAGTAGCGGAACTCGGAGGCCAGGGCCACCTCCACCGGCTTGCGCAGCAGCCGCTCCAGGGTGTACTTGGCCACCATGCCCACGTGGTAGGAGGAGCCGCAGGCGATGATATAGAGTTTATCCAGCGCCCGCAGGTCCTCCGCGCTCAGGTCCAGCCCGTCCAGCGCCACCCGGCCGTTCTGGATGCGGGGGAGGACGGTCTTGCGGAAGGCCTCGGGCTGCTCCATGATCTCCTTGGCCATGAAGTGCTCATACCCGCCCTTTTCCGCGGCGGAGATTTCCCAGTCCACATGGCAGCGCGCCTTTTCCACGGGGCGCAGGTAGGAGTCATACACCCACAGGTGGTCGGCGGTGAGCTCGGCAATCTCCCCGTCGTCCAGGTAGCACACCTCACGGGTGTATTTGATGAGGGCGGTAACGTCGCTGGCCAGGTAGTGAGCCCCCTGGCCAAAGCCCAGAATCAGAGGGGAGTCCTTCCGGGCGGCGATGAGCCGGTCGGGACAGTCGGCGCACAGGATGCCCAGGGCGTAGGCCCCCTGGATGCGGGCCAGGGTTTTCACCACCGCGTCCAGGATGTCGCCGTCGTAGTAGTAGTCCAGCAGCTGGGCCACCACCTCCGTGTCGGTCTGGGAGACGAAGGCCACCCCCTGGGACTGGAGGAATTCCCGCAGCTCCATGTAGTTTTCAATGATGCCGTTGTGGACCACGGCGAAATTTCCGCTCTGGCTCACCTGGGGGTGAGAATTTATGTCTGACGGCTCCCCGTGGGTGGCCCAGCGGGTGTGGCCCAGGCCGATGGAACCGCGCACCTTTTTCCCGCCGTCCACCAGATCCCGGAGCACCTGGATCCTCCCTTTGGCTTTCCAGACCCGGAGCCCGTCGGCCTGGTTGTATACCGCCACTCCGGCGGAGTCATATCCCCTGTACTCCAGCCGGGACAGGCCGTCCAGCAGAATGGGGGCGGCCTCCTCACAGCCCGCGAAGCCAACGATACCGCACATAATTTAGTTCCTCCCGGAGACTTTGACGTAGTAACGCAACATACAGCAGTATAGCACAAAAACAGGGCCGGCACAATGGAGGATATGCAAAAAGAGCCGGGCCGTCCGCCCGGCTCTTTGTTTCCCCGGATGGTTACCGGCGCTCCCGCAGCAGGGGGCCCCGCTCCACCAGAATGGTATCCGCGCCGAAGCGGCGCACCGCGGACCAGGGAAAAACCTGATCCCCCTCCCGGCCCAGCAGACCGAAGAGGCGCAGCCGGCCGGGGACAATGAGGCGTGTTACCTCCCCGGTCTCCAGATCCACTTCCGCGTCCCCCACATAGCCGTAGCGGCTGCCGTCGGCCACATCGATAACCTCCTTGTAGCGCAGTTCAGATACCAGAACCTTCACAGCCAGCACCTCCCGGCCTATTCTATGCGCCGGTTCGGCGGGGCAGAAGGGTTCAGGCCTTCAGCGTGACGAAAAGGGTGTACAGCCGGCTGAGGATATTCCAGCTCTGCTGATCCAGGGCGCCGGTCTGGGGCAGACCGGCGGCCCGCTGAAGCCAGCGCAAATCCCCGGCGGTGCCGGAGCTGTTCACCCCGTCGGCCGGAGGAGCCTCCAGGCCGGAAAAGGTGCGGGCCAGGCCCTGGAACATGGTCTGGGCCAAGACCAGGTGGACGCTCTCGTCCCCCGGGGCGTCGGCATATCCGCCTGCGGGGAAACCGCGGAGCGGAAGGGGTGGGTCGGTGTGGGCCAGGGCCTGGAGATAGCGCCCGGCGATGGCGTCCCATACCTCCTGATTTACCCGGCCGGTGACCGGCGGGAAGAGCTCCCGCTGGAAGAGCATGACGGCCTCCAGCGTGCGCTCCCCGAATACGCCGTCGGGCGTAATCCGGGGCAGGAAGGGGTAGTGGAAGGACAAATCCCGCAGCATGGTCTGAAGGCTGCGGACGGGCTGGCCGATCAGGTTGACATGTTGGGCGGAGGTCATGAGGCGGCGCCTCCTCTCTCGTCGGCGGAGCCCAGGGTGAGGGCCCGGCCTGGATACTGGGTGGGGCCGGCGGCCCGGCCCTCGGGCAAATCGGGACGGAAAGCCTCGGGGATTACATTGGTGTAGGCGTCCACCGTGTCCACGATACCGGCGTACAGCCGGTAAAGGGCGGCCCAGGTGTCTTCTCCCACAATGCCGTCCTGGGGAAGGCCGGTGAGCCGCTGAAGCGCCACTACGGCGTTTTTCGTGGCGGGGCCGTAAATGCCGTCAATGGCTACGGACGGAATGGCGCTGTAAAATTCCCCCACCACCGACAGGAGATACTGCACCACCTTCACCGGTTCTCCACGGCTGCCCTCCTGCAGCACGGAGGGGAAGGGCTGGACGCCGCTGCCGCTGGGGTAATAGGTCTGTCCCTGGCTGATGAGCTCCGCCAGATCCAGCACGCCCACATAAAGAAAGACCATTTTATACCAGGTGGAGTTGCCCACGATTCCGTCTGGGGTAAGGTCGAAGATCTCCTGGAATTTCTTGACCGCCGCCTCGGTGGAGGGGCCAAAGATGCCGTCTACCGGATAGATCTTGGGGATGGCAGGGTAGTCCCTGCAACTCCGGTTGAACATGGCTTACATGGGCTCCGCCGCTTCACCCCGTTCGCCACGACGGATTGGATAGCCGGGG
>CALWOS010000243.1 GCA_944383185.1 uncultured Oscillospiraceae bacterium | reverse complement strand
AGCTGCTTCACCGTCTCCTTGGCGGTGCCGGCGGAGGAACCGATGATGACGATGGCCTCCTCGGCGTCGTCCATCATGTACTTTTCGATAAGGCCGTAGCTCCGGCCCGTCATCTCGCCGAACTCGGCGCCCACCTTCCGGATGACGTCCTTGGCGTCCATCATGGCCTGGGCCTGCTGGCGCTTGGCCTCCATGTAGTACACGGGCGTGGCGTAGGCGCCCACGGCCATGGGCTCGTCCTTGTTGAGAAGGTAGTGCTGGGGGTGATACTCGCCCACGAAGGCCTTCACCTTCTCGTCCTCCACCAGTTCGATGTTCTCGATGGCGTGGGAGGTGATGAAGCCGTCCTGGCAGACCATGATGGGCAGGCCCACCGCCTCGCCGATGCGCATGGCCTGGAGATAGTTGTCATAGGCCTCCTGGTTGGTCTCGGCAAAGAGCATCAGCCAGCCGGTATCCCGGACGCCCATGGCGTCGGAATGGTCGTTGTTGATGTTGATCGGCCCGCTCAGGGCCCGGCAGGACACCGCCAGGGTGATGGGCAGGCGGTCGCTGGCGGCCACATAGAGCATCTCGGTCATATAGCACAGCCCGCAGGAGCTGGTGGCGCTGATGGCCCGGCAGCCGGCAGCCTGGGCCCCGATGCATGTGGACATGGCGGAGTGCTCGCTCTCCACGGCGATGAACTCCGTATCCACCTCCCCGTTGTCCACATAGGAGGAAAGGTACTGGGGGATCTCCGTGGACGGGGTGATGGGGTAGGCGCCCATGACGTCGGGATTGATCTGCTTCATGGCGAAGGCAACGGCCTCGTTGCCGGAAAGTCTTTCTCTGATACCCATATTCCTTCCCCTCCTTATTTTTCGTCCTGGACCATGGTGATGGCGTTGAAGGGGCAGACGTTGGCGCAGATGCCGCAGCCCTTGCAGAAGAAGAGGTCAAAGTCCTCCCGCTTCCCCTCGGCGTTCACGGGGATGGACAGATCCGGACACACCGGCACACACAGCAAGCACTGCTTGCACTTGTCCGGATCCAGCACCGGGCGCATGGTCCGCCAGTCGCCGGTGCGCACCACGCCGGAGGTGCCGCCCTCATAGATGTTGCAGCCGGGGGTGATGTCCCGCCAGCTCACGTCCGGTGTCATGTCTTTTGCCAGATGGCTCATCCGATCTGCACCTCCTCCAGAGCGCGCTTGAGCGCGCGCATGTTGCCGTCGATCACCTGGGGCTTGCTGGCAAATTTATGCCGGAAGGCCCCTTCCATATCCTGTACAAACTCCTTCTGGCCGATGACGCCGGAGACCTTCACGATGGCGGCCAGCATGGGGGTGTTGGGGAAATTCCGCCCCAGCTCCTCCTGGGAGATCTTGCCCGCGTCGATGGTGCAGACCTTGCCGGCATAGCCCTTGAGCTGGGGCCGCAGCTCGGCGGGGGCCTTGCTGGAGTTGATGACGATGGCGCCCTCGCGCTTCAGCCCGGCGGTGACGTCCACGGCGGAGAGCAGCGTCTCGTCCACCACCACTACGTAGTCGGGCTCATAGATGTTGCTGTGCACGGTGCTCCGCTCGGAGCTGATGCGGTTGTAGGCCGTGATGGGCGCGCCCATCCGCTCCGGGCCGTACTCCGGGAAGCCCTGGACATACTTGCCCGTGTTGAAAGCGGCGTCCGCCAGGAGCAGGGACGCCGTTTTCGCCCCTTGGCCTCCCCGGCCATGCCACCGGATCTCGATCATGTCTTTCATCCACTTGTCTCCTTTCGCGTTAGCGTCTTCCCTTCCCATAGCGGGCGGAAGGCAAGCTTCTTTCCCACTGAGCAGGATACACGTTTTTCGCTTTCTTGTAAATAGGAAAAGCTATTCCTGCGGTAGAAACTTGACGATATCAGAATGTTTTTGGAACTTCGTCTGGCAGCATCATTTGCCCGTGCCGGCAACAATACCGGGGCAGACGGGGCGTGAAGCAGGCGCTCAGCGGCGCGTCTATGACGCCGCCGGACTGGCGGAAAACGTCTCCCATCGTGAGTTCCTGATTCCCATCCCGGCCCACAATGACCACTTCCTCTCCCACCTGCGCGTCCGGCACGCCGGTGACGTCGGCCATGGTCATGTCCATACACACCTCCAGCACAGGCACGCTCTGCCCATGAAGCAGGAAATGCCCGCGTCCGGAGAGTGCGCCGGGATAACCGTCGCTGTGGCCGATGGCCACCACGGCAATCCGGCTGGGGCTGCGGAGGGGAAAAGCCCGGCCATAACCCACGCTGGCGCCCGCCGGAAGTTCCTTGATGCTGACGATGGCCGCGCGGAGCGTCATCGCAGAGCGCAGGCCCAAATGCTCTGCGCCGGGCAGGCTTTCACACAGGAGGTGGCCGACGCGCACCATATCCATGGCATATTCCGGCCTGTGCATCAGCCCCCCGCTGTTGAGGATATGCCGGTAAGGCGCCCGGAGGCCATGTGCCTCCAACGCCGCGCACAGCGCGGAAAAAAGCCGGGCCTGGCGGTCCGTATAGGCCAGGGAGGCCGCGTCTCCGCCGCGGCCGCAGGCCAGCTGGCTCATCACGCCCTCCGCATACAGGCCCGGAAGCGCCGCGATGGCCAGCATCTCCCGGCAGACCGGTTCCAGCGTTTCCCCAGTGAGCCACCAGCCCAAACGGCCCATGCCCGTATCCGCCGCCAGGTGGACGCGCAGGCGCTGCCCGCTTTTCAAGTTGCGGCTGAGGGCCAGGGCGTAGTCCATGCTGTGAACCAGCTGGGAAATCTCCAGGCGCGCAAGCTCCGGCGCGCGTTCCGGCGGCGTGGGGCCCAGGATCAGGATGGGCTGTTCCAGCCCGTCCCGCCGGAGGGCCTCCGCCTCTTCCAAGGTAGCCGTGCCCAGCCAGGGCACGCCGCATGCGCAGCAGGTCCGGGCCAGGGGAAGCAGCCCTAAGCCGTAGCCGTCCCCTTTTACCACCGCCATCAGGGCGCAGCGCTCCGGGAGCTCCCGCGCCAATGCTCGGATGTTCCAGGCCACGGCGTCCAGGTCTGTGACGGCGCGGCAGCGCGTTTTCCAACGGGCAGACACGGTTCCGTCCGCCTCCTTCTCGTCCAAAGTGCGGACCGGTATATTCGGAAATATACCGG
>CALWOS010000242.1 GCA_944383185.1 uncultured Oscillospiraceae bacterium | reverse complement strand
TTTGCTCCGACGTCTTTTTATGCCTGCGGCAAAAAAGACGTCATCCGCCCGCTCCCTTGCTCCTCCTTTCCAACTGCGACCCGCTGCGCTGGGCTCGCAGTTGGTGTGCTGCCCTGCGGGCGGCTTTTCTCGGAAACGGGGAAATATCGATTTTAACCGTCCCTTCCAGCTCGCCGCAAGCGATATATCGCTCGCGGCGAGCTTTTTTTGTTTTCTTGCAAAGCGCATTTCCCACTCAGGGCCGTTTCAGGCTGGCGGCAAAGAGTAAGCTGACCATGCCGGCGGCCAGAAGCACAGCCAGGGAAACCAGATAGTCGCCCCGCCCGGAGGCAAGGGAGACCACCAGCGCAGGCATGAAGGCGCTGGGGAGCAGCGTGGTGTTGGCGATGCCGAAGTTAGAAGCAAAAGCCCGGCGGCCATAGAAATTCGTCACGAATACCGCCCCCAGGGTGGGCGCGCAGCCATAGGAGAGGCCGGCAAGGCAGATGCCGGCGGCGCAGGCCGCCACAGAGGAAAAATACTCCGCCGCCAACAGGGCCAGGGCGGTGGCGACAGCCAGGCACCCGGCGAGAAGCATGGATGGCCGCCGGCCCAGCCGGTCACAGACCAGGCCGATGCACACCCGGCTGACGCCATTGCACACGGAAAGGGCCCCTGCCAGGGTGACCGCCAGCTGTTCCGGCGCGCCCAGATGCAGAGGCAGGTCCCGGGCGATGCTGATCACCGTGCCCCCCACGGCGCACAGGCAGACGTTGAAGATGTAGTAACGGTAAAAGCTGCTGCGGCGGAGCATCTCCCCGGTAGTGCATTCCTGGGGCGGGAAGGCTTCCCGCCAGGCCGCCGTTTTTTTCTGGCCCAATTCCGCGGGCAGTTCCTCCGGCCTGGGCATGCGGCTGAAAAGCCCTGCCAGCAGCAGTACCGCACCGGTGCCCACGCTGAGGCACACATAGGCAAAGGGCCAGCCGTATCGCTCCATCAGTGCCGTAGCGGCGTTGCCCAGCACCAGGGTGGAAAGGCCAAAGCCCATCATCATCACCCCGGAACAGAAGCCACGCTTGTCCGGGAACCAGGCGCTGGACACCGTGACCAGGGCGTTATAGGCAAAGCCGATGCCGAAGCCGCACAGGACGCCGTAAGCCAGGTACAGCATCGCGATTTGCCCCTGGAGCCGGGAGACCAGGAAGAAGCCCAAGGCGGTGAGGACGGCCCCCAGAAGGACCACCAGTCGCGGAGAGAGGCGGCGCAGCATCTGCCCGGCCAGCATGCCGCCCAGGCAGAAGCAGCAGATGGTCACCGTGTAATTCAGCGCGAGGGCGGTGTCCGTCCAGGCAAACGCCTCCTGAAATGGGGCCTTCAGAATGGACCAGGCATAGAGGATCCCGGCAAAAAGCATGGCCGCAAAACTCAGTGCCAGGTAAAACCAGCGAAATCCGGGGGAAGCCTTAACTCTCATGAAACCGCGCCTCCGTAATTTATCGTTTTAAAGTACTATAGCACAAAAGAATGGGAAGCGCAAGAGGCATAAAACGAAAGCCATGGCCGTTTTTGGCCATGGCTTTTTGTACACACAGGGTTTATTGGCTCAGGAAAAAGACATCCTTGTCCGAGGCGAAATTGCCGGCGCTGTAGGTGAGAAGGACGCTGTCCACGCCCTCGTCCCGGACCAGACCGTCTATATCGCCCTTGTAGTACCGGAGGTCCACCACGATGATCCGGGAAAAATCCTCGAACCAGAAGGGATTCTGGCAGTCTGCGTAGGAGTCCCGGATCACCAGCAGCACGGGGAGGTTCGCGTCCGCCCCGGTGGCGATGTCCAGCATGGGGGTATTGCCGCCGAAGAAGCTGGAATACTTGTCCTTCTTTTGGAGGAAGCTCCGGTCATAGAGCACGCCCTCCACCGGCTCACCATTGGGATAATTGGTGATTTGCAGTCCCGCAGGCTCTTGGACCCAATACTCGATGGTGTCCGGCGGGACCCAGCTGAAACCGGAGGTGGAGTAGACCGTGCCATAGAAGCTGTCCGAGGCGATTTCCGGCGTAAAATCGGACTTTTCCCGGGGCGTAAGGCCCATGGCCTCCGCCGCAGCCTGATACGCGTAAAACGCGCCCAGCGTGGTCCAATGGTGGTCCGTGTGATAGTAGATATACTCATCCTTGTGCGCGTCCAGAACGCTGGAAACATCAATGGTCGTGACATCCACCACCTGGGAGTAGATCTGGTGGATGAGATCCTTCTGGTTATAGAAGGGGGCGTTTTCCGGCAGGGCATCCTCCCAAACGCTGCCGCTGTTGGGCACCAGCTGGAGGTAAACGGGAACGTCCACATTCTCGGCGAAGGTGTTGAGCGCTGCGATATTGCTTTCTGTCTGAGCCGGATCCGGCCGCGTGGCCCGCTCGATGAGCAACCCGCCCTCGCAGTAGTAGACGCCGTTATTCTCGCTCTTGCCCTGGGCCAGCTCCGCGCCGGCTTTCAGGGTGGTCCAGGCGTCCCGGAAGGGGAACTGGTCCGTGGTGTATTTTTCAAAGCTCGCCATGAAGCTGCCGTCTTCCAGGGCCTCCAGGGAAAAATCGGGAAGCTGTTGGAGGTAGCGGTTTTCCTGTTCGGAGAAGGTCCGGTCCGGCATCACAAAAATCAGGAGGCAAAAGCCCCCGATGAAGACCAGGAACAGCACGGTGGTGACGATACAGGCTCTTTTGCTCATAATGCCCTCCTTAAAACCGGAAATAGAGGAAGGGGTTGTAGGTGGCGTCCACCAGATACGCAGTGGACAAAACCAGCACCAGCAGAATCAGCACCGGGGAGAGGATACCCTTCCACTTGGTGGAGAGCTTGTGGTAGAGTTGCTTGCCCCACGGCAGGCTGGCGATGACTCCCACCAGGAGAATCACCGCAAAGCTGCGGAGATAATAGAGGTCCGTGCTGCTCACCAGGCCGTTGGCGCCCATGCCGAACATGGCCTTGTAATAGGTTTCGCACAGATCCAGCTGGGCCAGGTTGAACAGCGGCCAGCTGCAAATCATGGCCACATTGGTATAGAGTACCCCGACTGCCGCGCCGAAGCCTTTCTTCAGGTAACGGCCGTAAATAAACTTCTCTAAGATCAATAGCACCGCGCTGTAGAGGCCCCACAGCATAAAGGTCCAGCTTGCCCCGTGCCAGAAGCCGGTGAGGGCCCAGACAATCAGGATGTTGAGAAGGTGGCGGACCGGCCCTTTCCGGTTTCCGCCCAGTGGGATATACACATAGTCCCGGAACCAGGTACCCAGGCTGATATGCCAGCGCCGCCAGAATTCGGTGACGGACTTGGAGATATAGGGATAGTTGAAGTTTTCCAGGAATTCAAAGCCCAGCATGCGCCCCAGGCCAATGGCCATGTCGCTGTATCCGGAAAAGTCAAAATACAGCTGCA
>CALWOS010000241.1 GCA_944383185.1 uncultured Oscillospiraceae bacterium | reverse complement strand
TCCTCCCCTCTGCCGGACCGGCGGTTTTCCGCGGCGTTCCGGCAGCCTGCGCCTGATTGTCTCACGTTCCGCCCCATCCGTCAAGAAAAATCTTCCGGCCCGGGACGGCGGAGCAGCGCCGCGGCGGTTTCCGGGAGGCGGGCGCGGTTTTCCGCCGTCACGGGGAGCACCGTCACGTCCTCCCGGGCGGCGATGTCCCCAAGCCAGCCGGGCAGGCCGCCCCGGAGCACGCCCAGGCAGGGCAGTACCCCATCCAGGGCGGCAAACACCGCCCGGCGGAAACCCTCCGCCCCCTGCTCCAGATACCCCAACTCGTCCAGCACCAGGAGCTTTGTCTCGGGCGCGGGGGCCAGGAGGGGCGGGCCCAGGCGGTCAAAGGCCCCGGGGAGGGCGGCCATCCCCCGTCCGGGGGCATACAGGGCCACCGTCCGCTCCGGCAGGCACCGGGCGTCCCCCCAGGGGCAGAGGCACAGCCGCGCCTCCGCCGTGCCCCGGCGCGTGAACACGGTCTGGAAGCCCCCACAGGGCCACCCCAGCCGGGAAACCGCCCCCCGGAGGGCGGTGGACTTCCCCACCTGGATTTCACCGGTGAAAAATACGTGTCGCGTCCTGCCCATGCCGCCTCACTTCCCCGTTCCGGCGAAGAGGGCCTCCACCTTCCGGACATAGGCCGGGAGGGCGCCTTCAAAATCCATGCCGAAACGCCGGGGCCGCTCCGGGCGCAGGAGGCTGCGCGCCACGCTCTCCTCCACCAGGGAGGAAGCCAGTTCCAGGGCCGGGCGGAGGGCCGCCCCCCGGACCAGGAGGGCCGCCAGGGCGGAGGCGAACACGTCCCCGCCGCCGTAGTAGACCCCCTCCCGCTCCGGGCCGAAGACGGCGTAGCGCGCCCCGGTCCTGCAGTCCAGGGCCAGGTTCCCCACGCCGGCCCCCTCCGGCCGGGCGCCGGTCAGAGCGGCGTACCGGGGCCCCAGCTCCCGGAGCCCGGAGAGGAGCTCGTCCAGGTATTCCGCCTCGTGGGGCCCGCTCCGGTAGGAAAGGCCCGTGAGGAAGGCGGCCTCGGTGATGTTGGGGGTGATGATGTCCGCCCGGGCGCACAGCCGCCGGAAGGCATGGCAGATCCGCCCGTCCAGGCCCCGGTAGTACCGGCCGTGGTCCGCCATGACCGGGTCGATGATCACCAGGGTGTCCTTGTCCGCCAGGATGGAGAGCACCTCCTCCAGGAGCGCCGCCTGGGCCGGGGAGGCCAGGTAGCCGGAGTAGATTCCCTGGAAGCGCACCCCCTCCCGCCGCCAGTGCTCCGCCATGGGGAGCATCTCATCTGTGAGAGGGCGCATGGTATAGCCGGTGAACTCCCCGGTATGGGTACTGAGCACCGCCGTGGGCATGCAGGCGCACTCCACCCCGGTGGCGGAGATGACGGGCAGCGCCACGGTGAGGGAACACTTACCCACGCCGGAGAGATCGTGGACCGCGGCGATGCGTTTCAGGGGCGGCAGGGTCTGGGACATGGGGCATACCTCCGGGCAGTAAAATCTGGAGCTATCGTACCACGTTTTGCGAAAAGGCACAAGAGCACGCAGTTAGGAGGAAATACTTGTTCACACAATGCCACTTGCAATTTGTGTCAGACGTTTGTTATAATATGTGGCGCTCAAATACAGAGACCGCGAAACATAAAACAGCATTGCCCCCGGCGCGCCGGGGGATACAGGGAGATACTTAGAATATGGCAATCACATTCCGCGCAGGCATTGATATCGGGTCCACCACAGTAAAGCTGGCCGTCCTGGACAGCCAGGGGGCGCTGGCGTTCGGGGAGTACCGGCGCCACTGCGCCCACATCCAGGAGACCCTGGCGGAGCTGCTCCGCCACGCCCGGGAAAAGCTGGGTCCCATAGAGCTCCTGCCCGCCATCACCGGCAGCGGCAGCATCAACCTGGCCAAGCACTTGGATATCCCCTTCGTCCAGGAGGTGGTGGCCGTGGCCACCGCCCTGGAAAAGGCGGCGCCCCAGACGGACGTGGCCATCGAGCTGGGGGGCGAGGACGCCAAGATCATCTACTTCACCGGCGGGCTGGAGCAGCGGATGAACGGCGTGTGCGCCGGGGGCACCGGCTCCTTCATCGACCAGATGGCCTCCTTGCTCCAGACGGACGCCGAGGGCCTCAACCGGCACGCCAAAGAATACAAGGAGATCTACCCCATTGCCGCGAGGTGCGGCGTTTTCGCCAAGAGCGACATCCAGCCCCTCATCAACGAGGGTGCCACGCTGCCGGACCTGGCGGCCAGCATTTTCCAGGCTGTGGTGAACCAGACCATCTCAGGCCTCGCCTGCGGCAAGCCCATCCGGGGGAATGTGGCCTTCCTGGGCGGCCCCCTCCATTTCCTTACGGAACTGAAGGCCGCCTTTGTGCGCACTCTGCGCCTGAAGCCGGAGCAAGTCATCGACCCGGATAATTCCCACCTCTTTGCCGCCATGGGGGCCGCCCTGGCCGGGGAGGGGAAGGCGGCCGTGTCCGCCGACAGCCTCATTTCCCGCCTGGAGAGCGGCATCTCCATGGACTTTGAGCTCAAGCGCCTGGATCCCCTCTTTGCCAGCCAGGCGGAGTACGAGGCCTTCCGCGCCCGCCACGCCGCCCATCAGGTGGAAAAAGGGGACCTCTCCCGCTATTCCGGCAAGTGTTATTTGGGGATCGACGCCGGCTCCACCACCACCAAGCTGGCCCTCATCGGCCAGGAGGGGCAGCTCCTTTGGAGCTTCTACAGCAACAACGACGGCAGCCCCGTCAAGACCGCCATCCGGGCCATGGGGGAGCTTCAGGAGCGTCTGCCCTCCACGGCGGAAATCGCGGGCGGCTGCTCCACGGGCTATGGGGAGGCCCTGCTCAAATCCGCCTTCCTCCTGGACGAGGGGGAGGTGGAGACCATTGCCCACTACTACGCCGCGGCCTTCTTCGACCCGGAGGTGGACTGCATCCTGGACATCGGCGGCCAGGACATGAAGTGCATCAAGATCAAAAACCGCTCCGTGGACACCATCCTCCTGAACGAGGCCTGCTCCTCCGGCTGCGGCAGTTTCATTGAAAACTTCGCCAACTCCCTGGGCTACTCCGCGGCGGACTTCGCCCAGGAGGCCCTCTTCGCCAAAAACCCCATCGATCTGGGCACCCGGTGCACGGTGTTCATGAATTCCAATGTAAAGCAGGCCCAGAAGGAGGGCGCCACGGTCCAGGACATTTCCGCGGGCCTTGCCTACAGCGTTATCAAAAACGCCCTCTTCAAGGTCATCAAGCTCTCGGATGCCTCCGACCTGGGGCGGCACGTAGTCACCCAGGGGGGCACTTTCTACAACCAGGCGGTGCTCCGGGCCTTTGAGAAAATCGCCGGCTGCGAGGCCATCTGCCCGGACATCTCCGGCATTATGGGCGCCTTTGGCGCGGCGCTGATTGCCCGGGAGCGGCAGAGGGGGAAAAAGAGCACCATGCTCTCCATCCCTGAGATTTTGGAGCTGCAGTTTGAGACCACTACCGCCCGTTGCGGCCGCTGTTCCAACAACTGCATGCTCACTGTCACCAAGTTCCCCGGAGGCCGCCGGCACATCACCGGCAACCGCTGCGAGCGGGGCTTGGGGGGCGAGAAGGCCCGCTCCGACGTGCCCAACCTCTACGCCTATAAGCTAAAGCGCCTGTTCCGGTACGAACCCCTGCCGCCTGAGGAAGCGCCCCGGGGCGTGATCGGTATCCCCCGGGTGCTGAACATGTACGAAAACTACCCCTATTGGGCCACCTTCTTCCGGGAGCTGGGCTTTTCTGTCAAGCTCTCCCCGGCCTCCACCCGGAAAATTTACGAATTGGGTATGGAGTCCATCCCCTCGGAGAGCGAGTGTTACCCCGCCAAACTGGCCCACGGCCACGTCCAGTGGCTGGTGGACCAGGGGGTTAAAACCATCTTCCACCCCTGCGTCTTCTATGAGCGCAAGGAGACCCCGGACGCCCAGAACCACTTCAACTGCCCCATTGTAGTCTCCTATGCGGAGAATTTGAAGAATAACGTGGACGGTTTGGAGACAAATGAGGTTCGATACATCCGCCCCTTTCTGGCCTTTACTGACGAAAAGACGGCTACGGACCGCCTGGTGCGGGAGATGGACAAAGTCTTTGGCATCCCGGAAAGCGAGGTGCGCGCCGCAGGGCGCAAGGCCTGGGAGGAACTCCTCCGGGCCAAAGAGGACGTGAAGGCGGAGGGGAAAAAGGCCCTCCAGTGGCTGGCGGAGGACGACAACCGCCGGGGCATCGTCCTGGCGGGGCGGCCCTACCACGTGGACCCGGAGATCAACCACGGCATCCCGGAGATGATCACCAGCTACGGCCTCGCCGTTTTAAGTGAGGACTCCATCCGCCTGGACACCGAGCCCACCCGCCCCTTGCGGGTGAACGACCAGTGGACCTACCACAGCCGGCTCTACACCGCCGCAGAATTCGTGAAAAGCCGGGACAACCTGGAGATCATCCAGCTCAACAGCTTCGGCTGCGGCCTGGACGCGGTGACCACGGACCAGGTGGCGGAGATTTTGGAGCAGTGCGGCAAGCTCTACACCGTGCTGAAGATCGACGAGGTGAGCAACCTGGGCGCGGCCCGGATCCGGCTAAGGAGCCTCCTGGCGGCCATGCGCATCCGCTGCGAGCGGGGCATCGCGGCGGAGAAGAAAAAGAGCATCGCCTACCGCCGGGTGGAATTCACCCGGGCCATGCGCAAGGCGGGCTACACCATCCTGGCCCCTCAGATGTCCCCCATCCATTTCGACCTCCTCTCCCCGGTGTTCCACCGCTACGGTTACAACGTGGAGGTCATGGACAACGACAACCGCACCGCCATCGACATGGGCCTGAAGTATGTGAACAACGACGCCTGCTTCCCCTCCCTCACCGTGGTGGGGCAGGTGATGGAAGCGGTTCTCTCCGGACGCTACGACACGGACCATCTGGCCATCATCATGAGCCAGACCGGCGGCTGCTGCCGGGCGAGCAACTATGTGGGCTTCATCCGCCGGGCTTTGGAAAAGGCGGGCCTGGGCCACATCCCGGTGATCAGCCTCAACGCAAACGGCATGGAAACCAACGAGGGCTTCAAGATCAGCCTGGGCCTGGCCCTGGCCGCCATCCGGGCGGTGGTGCTGGGGGATTTGCTCATGCGCTGCCTCTACCGGGTGCGGCCTTATGAGCGCACCCCGGGGAGCGCCAACGCCCTCCACGCCAAGTGGCGGGACAAGTGCTGCGAGGCCCTGGGGAAAAACGCCTATACCGGCCACCGGGCCTATGTGGAGCTGTGCCGGGGCATCGTGGCGGACTTTGACGCCCTGCCTTTGGTCCCCGGCCTCCGGAAGCCCCGGGTGGGCGTCGTGGGAGAAATCCTGGTGAAGTACATGCCCCTGGCCAACAACCACCTGGTGGAGCTCCTGGAGCGGGAGGGGGCCGAGGCCGTGGTGCCGGATCTTTTGGACTTCCTCAACTACTGCTTCTATAATAACAACTACAAAGCGGACTACCTGGGGGCCAGCAAGCGCTCGGCCACGCTGGGAAACCTGGCCATCCGCCTGCTGCAATTCGCCCGGAAGCCGGCCCTGGACGCGCTGAAGCGCTCCAAGCGCTTCCACCCGCCCATCCCCATCCAGCAGGTAGCGGAGTACGCCAAGCCCTTCCTCTCCATCGGCAATCAGTACGGCGAAGGCTGGTTCCTTACCGGGGCGATGGTTGAACTCATCAAAGACGGCGCGCCCAACATCGTCTGCTGCCAGCCCTTCGCCTGCCTGCCCAACCACGTGGTGGGCAAGGGGGTCATCAAGGTCCTCCGGCGGCAGTATCCCCAGGCCAACATCGTGGCCGTGGACTACGATCCCGGCGCCAGCGAGGTCAACCAGCTCAACCGCATCAAGCTCATGCTCTCCACCGCCAAGAAGAACCTGGCCGCGGAGATCGCGGCGGAGCAGCCGAGAGCGGAGGAAAGCCGGGACGAGGAACAGGCGTGCGCCCAGGTGTCCTGACGCCTTTGCCGCCGGAAAGGAGAAACGTATGGAACTGACTGTGGGAATGAAGCTCCGTCTGGAGGACATGGTGACCGAGGCCAACACCGCCGCGGCCCTGGGCTCCGGGCGGCTGCCGGTGTACGCCACGCCGGCCCTGGCCGCGTTGCTGGAAAACTGCGCCTGCACCCTTTTGGAGGGATGCCTCCCAGAGGGCAGCGGCTCCGTGGGCACCTTTCTGGAGCTCCACCACACCGCCCCCACCCCCGTGGGGATGCCCGTGTGGGCCGAGGCGGAGGTGACGGAGATAGACGGCCGCCGGGTGCGCTTTGCCGTAAAAGCCGGGGACGCCGCGGGGGACATCGCCCACGGCGCCCATGAGCGCTTTGTCATTGACAACGCCCGCTTCCTGGCCAAGGCCGAGAAAAAGCGGGAGAGCCGACCCCTCTGAGGGGAAGCGGGGCCGGCGGGGCTTGGAACCATGCCGGCAAAAACGGACAGCAGGAAATGGCCCCCGGACGCGGAAAACGGTACGTACCGCGTCCGGGGGCTTATTGCGCGGTTTGCAAAACCCGGGCGCGGCTCGTCCGCAGAATTTCTTGCGTTTTGCCTAAAAGTTATGTTGCAATTGCCGGAGCTTTAGGATATAATTGATCTGTTCGTAGTGTTTTTCCCTGTTTTACAGCGCGAACATGCACACGCATATTCATATATAAGGAGAGAACGAGCACATGAGCTACGCAACCAAAGACATCCGCAACGTCTGCCTGCTGGGCCATGGCGGCAGCGGCAAGACCAGCCTGGCGGAGAGCATGCTCTACCTGACCGGGGCCATCGACCGTTTGGGCCGCACGCCGGACGGCAACACCGTCTGCGACTATGACACCGAGGAGATCAAGCGCCAGATCACCATCTCCACGGCCATGGCTCCTGTGGAATATGACGGGCGGAAGATCAATGTCCTGGACTGCCCCGGTTACTTCGACTTCGCCGCGGAGGCCATTGCCGCCATCCGGGTGTGCGAGTGCGGCATCATTCTGGTCACCGCCAAGGACGGGCTGTCCGTGGGCGCGGAGCGGAGCTGGAAAATGCTGAAGAAGGCCGGCAAGCCCGCCATGTTCTACATCAGCAAGCTGGATGAGGAGCACGGGGATTATAACCGTGTCCTGGAGCAGCTCAAGGAAAAATACGGCGGCAGCATCTGCCCCGTCACCGCCCCCCGGAGCGACGGGAAGGGCGTGATCGACCTGGTGCACAACGTCTCCTACTCCACGGAGAAGGGCAAGACCACCAAGGGCCCCATCCCCGCGGAGGACGCGGCCATGGCGGAGTCCCTCCGGGAGAGCCTGATGGAGGCCGCCGCCACCACCGAGGAACTCATGGAGAAGTTCCTGGACACCATGGAACTCAGCCAGGAGGAGATCATCGAAGGCCTCACCGCCGGCCTGGTGGAGCGCAGCGTGGTTCCCGTGCTGTGCGGTTGCGCCGTGAACGGCGTGGGCACCGTCGCCCTGCTCCAGGCCATCGCCTCCTATGTCCCCTCCCCGCTGCAAATGCCCCCCGTGGCCACGGCGGACGGCGGAGAGATCCCCTGCGACCCCAACGGCCCCGCCGTCGCGTTCGTGTTCAAGACCGTCTCCGACCAGTTTGGCAAGTTCTCTTTTGTGAAGGTCTGCTCCGGCAAGATTACCGCCGAGACCTCCCTGCGCAACAGCCGCACCGACTCCGTGGATAAGCTGGGCCGGCTGTACACCTTCTGCGGCAAGAAGAACACGGAGGTCAAGGAGCTGGCCTGCGGCGACATCGGCGCCGTGGGCAAAATGGACTGGAAGACCGGCGACACCCTGGGCGAGGGCAAGACCGTCTCCGCCCTGCCCCCCCTGGATATCCCCGCGCCTGTGTACTCCATGGCCATCGCCCCCAAGAACAAGGGGCAGGAGGACAAGATCGCCACAGGCCTTGCCCGCCTGAACGAGGAGGATATCTCCTTCACCATCGTCAACAACAGCGAGACCAAGCAGCAGGTCATCTCCGGCACCGGCGACATCCAGCTGGATGTCCTCTGCTCCAAGCTGAAAAACCGCTTCGGCGTGGAGTCCGTTCTCTCCCCGGCGCGGGTGCCCTATCGGGAGAAGATCAAGAAAAAGGTGGAGGCCCACGGCCGTCACAAGAAGCAGACCGGCGGCTCCGGCCAGTTCGGCGACGTTTGGATCCGCTTCGAGCCGCAGTTCGACACGGAAGACCTGGTCTTTGTGGAGGAGGTTTTCGGCGGCAGCGTGCCCAAGAACTTCTTCCCCGCTGTGGAAAAGGGCCTGCGGGAGGCCGTCACCAAGGGCGTTCTGGCCGGCTACCCCGTGGTAAACCTAAAGGCCACGCTGTACGACGGCTCCTATCACCCCGTGGACTCCAACGAAATGGCCTTTAAGACCGCCGCCCACCTGGCCTACAAGGAGGGCATCCCCAACGCCCAGCCCACCATCCTGGAACCCATCGGCTCCCTGAAGGTCACCGTCCCCTCCGACTACATGGGCGACATCATCGGCGACCTCAACAAGCGCCGGGGCCGCGTCATGGGCATGAACCCCGATGACGAGGGCAACACCGTGGTGGAGGCCGAGGTCCCCATGGCCGAGATGGGCAGCTATGCCATCGACCTGCGCTCCATGACCCAGAGCCGCGGCTCCTTCGTGTTCCAGTTCGAGCGCTATGAGGAGGCCCCCGGCAACATCCAGCAGAAGGTCATCGAAGAGGCCAAGGCTCTGGAGGAATAATCCGTCTGTCAAAAAAGGCGGAGCCTTTTCCGAAGGGGCAAGCACGCGCGGCCGCAAGCCGCGAATTCTCCGAAGGTTTTTCCACAAGCGAAAGCGGTATCCGAGAGAAGCTCGGATACCGCTTTTTGCCGCGCAAAGAAGGTTTGCCTTTTCCGGCAGCTTTTTAAAATATGTACTTGATCAGGAGCAGCAGCACGATCCCCGGAACGCCCAGGACGCCGGCTACAATGGCGTTGAACCAGTTTAGCCCCAAGCTCAGGCCCACGAAATCTCCAAAAAAATTAAAAAGAAACAGGGCTACAAAGCCCAGCAGGGCGTTAATAAAGAGCTTGGCCAGCCAGCGCAGGGGCTTGCCCAGGAGCTTGAAAAGCAGCACCAGCAAGCCCACGGCGATGGCCGCCAACAACAGCGGGATCCATACTTCCATGGCGTCTCCTTTCTCGGGATCAATACATGCGTTTCAAATTTTGCAGGGCATAGTCGTACTGGGCCCGGAGGGCGTTGATCTCATAGACGCAGGCGTCTGTGAGCACCGGGTCCCGGATTTCCTCAAAGCGGGCGTAGGCCGCCGTGAGCTGGCCGTGGATTTCCTCCAGGCTCTTTTTGGCCCGCTCCAGCTCCGCCCGCTGCCGTTTTTTCTCCCCGCGCTTTCCCATGTTCCTGCCTCCTTACAGCATTTCCTTATGGGAAGTATGGCGCGTTGGGCCTTCGGTTAAACCCGTTTTGCCGGAAAAAAATCCCTGGGATAGCGCCGCGGGGCGCGGATATACTAGCAGCAGACCCGAAACGGCACGAAGCCGGCGGCGCCCCAAAGGGGCGCAAGACCGGTGCCGGCGCAGCGAGAAACAGCGCTCCATCCGTCCTGTTGGACGAAGATATGGAGGGAAAGCATCCGCGCTTTGGGAAAGCCCCAAAACGCCCTTCCGGATGTTCCGCGCAGGACTGTGTGCATGCGCCTTTGGCGAAAGGTCACAAAACCGGCGGGAACGGCAAGGCACCTTCCCAAAGGGGAAGGCGCAGCCGCCGTACCACATTCCGGTTCGGGTCGAGGACCGGACGCCGCGCCGTTTTCAGGGCGCGGTCCCCCCGGACCGGCGGAGGCCGCAGTTTTCTGCGGCCTCCGTTTGCGCATCCGGATGGAGCGGCAGTCTTGCTTTTTTGCGCGTTGCATTATATAATACCAAATTAAGCCGGCCTTGTCGAGCCGGTTTTTCTGGATTGCAGCCCGCGGAAAAGGGAGGTGGAGCCGTGGCAGCCAAGGAACAAACGCCCCCGCGCGGCCCCAGTCCGCCCAAGCCCCGGAACAAGGCCGCCGCCGCGGCCCGCCGGGAGGCCCGGGTCCGCCAGCTCTGGCAGCGCCTGGTACTGATCGCGCTGTGCGTCGTGGTCATCGGCATTGTGGATCTGCGCGCCCGGGTCTACCGCCAGGAACAGGGCCTCACGGAAAATGACGGCTACTTTGTCCGGGACGACGTGGGCGCCGGGGAGGATGTCCCGGTGCAGAGCACCCCGGAGCCTGTGGAGCGCGTGGCCTATACGGGTATCGTGGAGAACATCGTCATCCGGCCCCTGATCGCTTACCCGGAGCTGGCCTTTGACGGGGATGACCAGGAGGCCTCTATGGACGCCTGGCACCTGACGGTGAGCGAATACAAAAAGCTCCTGGAGAGCCTTTACAACAACGGCTATGTCCTGGTTTACGCTCCGGATCTCTATGAGGAGACCACGGACGCCTACGGCCGGGCCGTGATGACCCCCAGGGAGCTCTATGTCCCCAAGGGTAAGACGCCGCTGATCTTGAACTTCGATGACTTCTATACTACCAGTATGCGGGAAAACGGCACGGTATACAAGCTGATTCTGGATGAAAACGGCGAATTTGCCTCCTGGGGTTTGGATCCCCAGGGCCAGGAAGTCGTTTCCTACGAGCTGGATGCCATCACCATCCTGGAAGCTTTCATCGCCGAGCATCCGGACTTTTCCCTGGACGGCGCCCGGGCCACTCTGGGCCTCTCCGGAAAGGAGGGCATCCTGGGCTACGCCACCCAGAGCGCCAGCCCCACCCGCACCGCGGAGATCCAGGCGGTGGAGCCCGTGATCCACGCCCTGCTCTACAACGGCTACACCTTCGCCTACCACAGCTACGGCCACTTTGACTTCAGCCAGCAGACGGCGGAGGCCGTGCAGCAGGATGTGGATCAGTGGCTCAGCGAGGTGGGCAGCCTGGTGGGGGAGACCACGCTGGTCTCCTACCCCTATGGAGGCCGCCTGGACAACAGCGGCCAGGCCATGTCTTATCTCCTGGGTAAGGGCTTCCGGGTGTTCCAGTCCATGGGGATTGAAAGTTATGTAAACTTAACGGAGGGGCTGCCCATTGTGAACATGGACCGCCTCCACCCGGACGGCCAGACGCTTCGCTGGAACCGGGATATCTATCTGGACTTTTTCGACGCCAAGGAAATTTTTGATTACGACGTCCGGCCGGACCTGGGCTATGATTTTGAATAATAGCTTTCCGGAAAAAGGACCTTTGCGCCGGCCTCCCGAAAGGGTGGCCGGCAGGGGCCGTGTTCTACCTGGAAATCAGAAAAACGCTCTTGACAATTCGTGGGTTTTTGCTATAATAGACTTCACGTTGCGGGCGTAGCTCATCCGGTAGAGCGCCACCTTGCCAAGGTGGAGGTAGCGAGTTCGAGCCTCGTCGCCCGCTCCACGTCGGAGCAAGCTTTGTATCGCTTGCTCCGACTTATTTGCTATGCAAAAGCATAGCAAAAACGGCCATGTGCCGCTGTAAGCGGCACGGCCATGAAATCACAGCGCGTGGGCCGGGGACGGCCCACATGCGCGAAAACTTCATGCGCCCCGGCTTTTGCCTG
>CALWOS010000240.1 GCA_944383185.1 uncultured Oscillospiraceae bacterium | reverse complement strand
CGTGGCCGCTTTCGGCAACGCGGACAACGATGTGGACATGCTCCGCTGGGCGGGCCTGGGCGTGGCGGTGGCCAACGCCTCCCCTCTGTGCCTGGCCGCGGCGGACGCCATCACCGCCACCAACCAGGACCTGGGCGTGGCCAAATTCCTCCACCGGATCTGCGACGCCCGGGCCTGAACAAAAGAGCTGCATCACAAGAATATGCCCGGCGGAAACAACGTCGTTTCCGCCGGGCGCATTTTATGTGCCGCTGTCTTCGGCGCTCCCGGCGCCGGGCTCCCGGGCCGAGAGGAAGCGGAGGAAGCGCTCCAGGAGGGCGGGGCGCTTTTCCCGGTTGAGAAGGGCCAGATAGATCTGGCGGTACAGCCCCGTCTCGCCCAGGGGGAAGCGGAGCAGCCGCCCCGCGGCCACATCCTCCTCCACCGCCAGGGCCGAGATCACAGAGACGCCCATCCCCTCCATGACCGCCTGGCGGATGGAGGCGGGGTTTTCCAGCTCGGCGATGACGTGGAGGGACTGGAGGGAGATGCCCCGGAGCTGGAGCCACTCCTGGGTGAAGCGCCGGGTGCCGGAACTCTCCTCCCGGAGCACCACGTTCTCCCGGAGCAGCAGGCGCTCCCCCCAGTCCCGGTCCAGGTCCCGGAAGCGGGGGGCGTTCTCCGTGATGAGGACCAGCTCGTCCCGAAACACGGGCCGGTAGGTGAATTTCTCCGTATCCTGACGCAGGCCCACAAAGCCCAGCTCCGCCTCCCCGGCGGCGAGCATCTCGTGGACCCGGAGACTGTCCGCCCGGCGCAGGAGGAAGCGGCAGTCGGGATTTTCCCGGGAGAAGGCCGCCAGACACTTGGGCAGCCAGTACTGGGCCGGGACGGTGGAGGCGGCCACGGTGAGCACCGGGGTGTGCCGCCCCTCCCGGAGGCTCTCCTGGAGCAGACGGCAGCGGTCCAGGATGTCCAGCACGATGCCGTAGATCCGCTCCCCCTCCTGGGTCAGGACGATCTTCCGCCGGGCCAGGCGCTGGAACAGCGTCACCCCCAGGGCCTTTTCCAGACTCTGGATGTGGGCGCTGACGGTGGACTGGCTCAGATACAGGGACTCCGCCGCCTTGGTGAAGCTGTTGTATTCCGTCACCGCGGCAAACACCTCCAGATGCCGCAGGTTGATGTCCAGCATGTCTGCCGCCTCCCTTCTCCCGCCGGAGCGCCGGTTTCGTTATTCTTTATCATAACATACGCCCGCCCCGGAGACAATCCGCCTGCCGGAGAACTTATATCGCCGATCCCAATGAAATCCGTGTTATCATCGTGTTTCCCGATGAAGAAAAACCGGGCGCCCGAAATTCGGGCGCCCGGCAGCTTGTCGAAAAACCTTCGGAGAATTCGCGGCCACAGCCGCGAAAAAGGTGGAATCCATTTTCGGCGGCAGCATGTATGTCGCCGAAAATACTTCTCGCGGAGCGCGCGTGGGATTTGTCCGCCATTAGCGGACAAATCCTGCGCGAAGCGGAGTGCCATCCCCTTTGTCGGAAAAGGCTTGCCTTTTTCGACAGTCTCCCGGGCGCCCGATCTTCGGGCGCCCGGATTGGGTTCGGCGGTGTGGGGATTTACGCCTCCACGTTGTCGGGATAGGTCTCGGTCCAGGCGGTGAAGCCGCCCTCCAGGGTGAAGACCTTCGTCATGTCGTAGCCCAGGGCGGAGAGGACGTTGGTGGTCGCCTGGGCGTAGGCCTTGCCGGAGTAGCAGATGACCACGATGTTCTTGTCCAGGCCCTCCACGGCGGGCTGCATGACGGCCACGCCGGCGTCAAAGTCGCCCTCCTTGGCGGCGTCCATGTCATAGCCCAGGGCGCCGGGGATGTGGGAGGTCTCGTAGTCCGCGGCCTTGCGCACGTCGAAGAAGACATAGCCCTCGTCCTCCAGGACGGCGGCGGCATCCTCCACGGAGATGTACTGCATGGCCACGTCGCTCTCGGGAGCCGTGATCCCATCGGCGGGAGCCTGGGAAGCAGGGGCGTCGCTGGCGGGAGCCTGGGTCTCGGCGGTGCCGCCGCAGCCGGCCAGCAGGCACAGGGCCATCACCAGGCACAGCAGGGCAGAAAGTTTCTTTTTCATTTTCTGTGATTCCTCCTGATTTCAATCAGATTTTGCAAAAGATCGTACCCTATATGAAAGGATAACGCCCACATGGTAGCATTTCCCCGGAGGAAAGTCAATGCGCGGAAAGCTATGATCGAAATTCCCGTAAATGTCTGAAATATCATCGTTTTTTTCTATTTGACATACCAGGAGCGATATACGGATAATAAGACAACGACCCTCCCGGGCGCCGCCCGGGAAAGCGGAGGCTTGGTGTGAAAAAGTGGATCTGGGCAGTCCTGGCCCTGGGGCTTTCCCTGGGGCTGGTCCGGCTCTGGAGCGCGGCGGTGTCCCCCGGGGAGCTGGAGGACTGGCTGGCCCGCTGGGGGGGCTGGGCCCCGGCGGCCTATATTCTGGCCTTTACGGTGCTGCCGGTGTTCTTTTTCCCGGTGGCGGTGCTGGCCCTGGCGGGGGGCATGCTGTTCGGCCTTTTCCGGGGGACGGCGTACACCCTTCTGGGGGCCTTTTTCAATTGCGCGCTGATGTTCCTCCTGGCCCGGCGCCTGGGACGGCGGCGGGCGGAGGATTTTGTGCGCCGGCGGCTCTCTCCGGCGTGGCAGGCCCGGCTGGCCCGGGCCGGGGGCCGGGAGGGGGTGCTGCTGCTCATTGTGCTGCGGCTGATCCCGGCGGTGCCCTATAACCTCATCAACTACGCCTTCGGCCTGAGCGCCATGCCCCTGGGGGTCTACAGTCTGGCCTCCCTGGCGGGGATCGTCCCGGGGACGGTGGTGTTCATCAACATCGGCGACAAGATGCTGGGGGGCGACACGCCGGCCTTTGTCCTGGCGGTGGGGCTGCTGGGGCTGCTTCTGGCGGGGACGGCGCTTTTGGGCCGGCGGCTCTTCCCGCCCCGGCAGGCGGAGCGGGACCCGGCGGACCCCCCGGAGGATGAGAACAAAACGGAGTAAGGAGCATACGGCATGAAGAAAACGGAAAAAAAGACCCACGCCGCCCGCTGGGCGATCCTGGTCCTGGCGGCGGCGCTTCTGGCGCTCTATCTGGCGGTGCCCGCGGTGAAGGAGCCGGTGGACGACGCCGTGGCCATCCTGGCCTCGTCCAATGTGGAGACGGTGGCGGCCTGGATCCGGGGCTTCGGCGGGGCGGCCATGGCGGTGTCCTTCGGGCTGATGGTGTTTTCCTCGGTGGTGGCGCCGCTGCCGGCCTTTGTGATCACGTTGTCCAACGCCGCCATCTTCGGCTGGTGGCAGGGGGCCATCCTCTCCTGGAGCAGTGCCATGGCGGGGGCGGCGCTGTGCTTTGCCATCGCCCGGGGCCTGGGCCGGGATGTGGTGGAGCGCTTTGCGGGAAAGGGGGCCATCGCCGGCGTGGAGGGCTACTTCCAGCGCTACGGCACCCGGACCATCCTCATCTGCCGGCTGCTGCCCTTTGTGTCCTTTGACGCGGTGAGCTATTTCGCCGGGCTGACGCCCATCGGCTTTCTGCCCTTTTTCGCGGCCACCGGCGTGGGCCAGCTCCCGGCCACCATCGTCTATTCCTATGTGGGCGGCATGCTCACCGGCGGGGCCCAGTTCCTGGTGACGGGGCTGCTGTGCCTGTTTTCCCTGGCGATCCTGGTGGGCATCCTCCGGCAGCTCTATCAGGACCGGCAGCGGAAAAAGCGGGAGCGCGCCGATGGATAGGGCGG
>CALWOS010000239.1 GCA_944383185.1 uncultured Oscillospiraceae bacterium | reverse complement strand
AGCATAAGCGCCATTGATGATGCAGTTCTGCCCAGCCGCATCCACAGTAAAGGAACCGCCGTTAATGGTGGCTTTGTTCCAGTTGAGCACGGCAGCCTGGGTGGTGTTGGAGAAGGTACCGCCGTTGATGGTCAGAATACCGCCGTCATCATTCTTGCCGGTGTTGAGACCACCCATGAAAGCGCCGCCGTTGATGGTCAGTTCAGGATTGGCGGCGTTGGTTCCCTGAACGTAACCGCTGGAGGCGTCGTTGCTACCATAGCTAAAATATCCGTTCTCAATCATGCTGGAGAAGCTTCCAGTATTTTTCACGGTCACATTGCTGTTGATCGTCATTGTACCATGATTGCAGATCGTATACCAACTATTGCCGCCGCTGACGTCAGCACTTTCACCTGTTTCACTGGTACGGTCGTAAGTACCGCCATTTAGAACCACTGTGCCGTTATTGAAAATGGCGGCCCTCGCATGAGTCTTATTGTCCACCGTACCGGTGCCGGTGATGGTCAGGGCAGCACCATTTTGCACCGTAATGGTGTGGCCGCTTGTGTTGGTGATTGTATGCCCGTTCAAATCCAGAGTTACGGACTTGCCGCTGGGGACGGTGAAGTCGCCTGTAACGTTAGCCGTCAGTTTTACGCTACCTCCTGCACTTAGAGCGGACTGCAACGCGCCAGCTGTACCGACATCAGCCGCAAACGCCGCAGATGGCAGCAAGCTCAGGAGCATCATCAGCGCCAGAGCGGTTGCCAGGAGCTTTTTCTTCATGGTGTTATCTCCTCCTTACATATTCAAGTTTTTTCGGTAAGTTCGGTAAATTTTACACCGAAATGATTATACTCCCGCAGTTCTGTCACCGTCAAGACACAGGGGAATCTAGTGAAATATACGTACCCTTGCATTTCCCGTCCGGAGCGGTTACAATTTTCGGGAAAGACAAACCGGGAAAGGAGAATGCCATATGGTCGAACATGTGCCACCCCGCGGGGGCGGGGCGTATGAGATGCTGGTGATCAACCCCGGCTCCACGTCCACCAAGGTGGCGGTCTATGCCGGGGAGGACGAGCTTTTCCGGGAGGAAATGGTCCATGCCCAGGCGGAGGTGGGCTGCCGCGCCCTGGCAGAACAGATGCCCATGCGGGAGGCCGCGGTGCGCGGTGCTCTGGAAAAGCGCGGCTACGATCCCCGCCGCCTGGACGGTGTGGTGGGCCGGGGCGGCCTGATCCCCGGGCTGGACATGGGCGGCTACCGGGTGAACGAGGCCATGTGCCAGGTCATCCGCAGCGGGAAGCTTGTCTCCCACGCCTCCAATCTGGGCGCCCTTCTGGCGGAGGCGGTGGCCGCGCCCCTGGGCATCCCCGCGGTGATCTACGACGCGGTGGGCGCGGACAGCATGATGGATATCGCCCGGATCACGGGAATGCCGGAAATCCACCGCCAGAGCTTCTGCCATGTGCTCAACAGCCGGGCCATGGGCCGGGAGTACGCCAAGAGCCTGGGCCGGGAGTACGCGGACCTGCGCCTGCTGGTGGCCCACCTGGGCGGGGGCATCTCCATCAGCGCCCACCTGGGCGGGAAAATCATAGACGTGGTCTCCGACGACGGAGGCCCCTTCTCCCCGGAGCGGGCGGGGAGCCTGCCCATCCACTATATCATCGACATGTGCTTCGACAAGGGCTACACCAAAGAGGAGGTCCTGTGCAAGCAGCGGGGCAACGGCGGGCTCAAGGCCCTTTTGGGCACCAGCGACTGCCGGGAGGTCGAGCGGCGCATCGCCGCCGGGGACGAGTACGCCGCGCTGTGCTACCGGGCCCAGGCCTATCAGATTGCCAAGGGCATCGGGAATCTGGCCCCGGCCCTCTCCTGCCGGATGGACGCCATCCTCCTCACCGGGGGCCTGGCCCATTCTGAACTGCTCACGGGTATGGTGAAGGACTATGTGGCGCTCCTGGCGCCTGTTGTGGTCATGCCCGGGGAGAACGAAATGCGCGCCCTGGCCCTGGGCCTGCTGCGCATTCTCCGGGGGCAGGAGAGGGCCCAGGAATACCAGCCAAAAAAATAACAAGAATTTTGCCCAACCCTATTGCTATTTTGGCCGGAAGCGAGTACAATCTCCCCTTGCCCGGAGACGGGACACATTGGAGAGGGAGCGTGCCGGCGTCATGTGGGGAAGCGGAGATATCACCAAAGGGGTGATCTGGAAGCAGCTTCTGGCCTTCTTTTTCCCGCTGTGGTGCGGGACCTTTTTCCAGCAGCTTTACAATACGGTGGACACTGTGGTGGTGGGGCATTTTTCCGGTAAGGTGGCCCTGGCCGCCGTGGGCTCCACCGGTACGCTGGTGAACCTCACGGTGGGGATTTTTGTGGGCCTCTCCAGCGGTGCGGTGGTGGTGATCGCCCAGAAATACGGTGCCCACCGGGACAAAGAGGTGAGCACCGGCGTACATACCGCGCTGCTGCTGGCCGTGATCATCGGCGCGGTGTTCATGGCGGTGGGCTTTGCCCTGACGCCCTGGGCCCTGCGCGTTATGGGCACCACGGCGGATGCGCTGCCCGGGGCCATCGTCTATCTGCGGATCTATTTCCTGGGCATGATCCCCAATGTGGTCTACAACATGGGAACCGGTGTCCTCCGGGCCGTGGGGGACGCCAGAAGGCCGCTTGTTTTCCTCATTGCCGCTTCCATGTGCAATATTGTGCTGGACCTGGTGCTGGTGATCGGTTTTGACCTGGGCGTCGTGGGCGTGGCGGTGGCCACGGTGTGCTCCCAGCTGCTCTCCGCGGTGCTGGTGCTGCTGAGCCTGGGCCATATGCGGGACAAGCCCGTCCAGTTCTTTCCCGGCAAGCTGCGCCTGAGCCCCGGCCCGGCCAAGGCCATGCTCCGCATCGGCGTGCCCAGCGCCCTCCAGTCCATGATGTACAGCGCCTCCAACATCGCCATCCAGGCGGCCATCAACTCCTTCGGGACGGACGCCGTGGCGGCCTGGACCGCATATGGGAAGCTGGATGTGGTGTACTGGATGACCATGACCGCCCTGTCCCAGTCCATCACCACCTTTGCCAGCCAGAACTACGGTGCGGGGAAGCCCGAGCGCCTGCGCCGGGGCACCTGGGTCTGTACGGGGATCAGCGCGGTGCTGACGGCGGTAATCGGCTTGGTGATGTATACCTGCGCGGAACCTTTTATGCGCATTTTCACGCCGGACGCGGACGTGATGGCCCTGGGTGTGGATATGCTGCGCTTTGTTGCGCCGCTCTATTTCACCTATATTTTTGTGGAGATCCTGCCCGGCGCCATCCGGGGGGCGGGGCGGTCTTTGGAACCCACCCTCATCACCGTGATCGGCATCTGCGGCGTGCGCCTTTTGTGGCTGTTTTTTGTGGTCCCGGCCCACCATACCATCCGGATGGTCCAGATGAGCTATCCCATCACCTGGATCCTCACCTCACTGAGCATGCTGCTTTTTTACCGCTTCGGCCACTGGCTGGAGTACCACCCCTGGTCCCTGCCGGAAAATGACGCCCCTAATAAGGCCGCTCCGGCCCGGGAGGACGCCGCCATTTCGCAATAAACAAATGAAGCCCGCCGTGTTTGGGGAACACGGCGGGCTTCATTTTGTCATTTCTGGTACTCAAATTCCAGGTCGTAGATGCTCACGGCGTCGCCCTCCTGGACGCCCATGGCCTCCATACGGTCAAATACGCCGGCCTGGCGCAGGGCGCGGTCAAAGTACATGCGGCTTTCGTAGTCGCTGAAGTTGATGCTCCCCAGGAGCCGTTCCAGCCAGGGGCCTTCCACCTCCCACACGTCGCCGCTGCGGCGGATGGTGAGTTCTTCTGCCGTACCGATCTCCGGGGCAGGGGGGACATAGTCCGGTTCATACACGGTCACCGGCGGCAGTGTGGCCAGCATCCCCGCCGCGGCGCGCATCAGCTCCCGGGAACCCTGGCTGGTGGCGGCGGAGAGGGGGAAGAAGCGGTAGCCCCGTTCCTCCACATAAGCCTGGAAACGTGCCAGGGCCTCGCTGTCCGGCGGGAGCAGGTCGCATTTGTTGGCTGCAACGATCTGGGGCCGCTCCGCCAGGGCCGGGTCGTATTCCCGGAGCTCGGCGTTGATGGCTTCAAAGTCCGCGATGGGATCCCGCCCCTCGCTGCCGGAGACGTCCACCAGGTGGATCAGCAGGCGGCAACGGTCAATGTGCCGGAGGAAGTCGTGGCCCAGCCCGGCGCCGGCGCTGGCCCCCTCGATGATGCCGGGGATGTCCGCCAGCACGAAGCTGACCCCCTCGTCCACATACACCACGCCCAGGTTGGGGAAAAGGGTGGTGAAGTGATAGTTGGCGATCTTGGGGTGGGCCTTGCTCACCACGGAGAGGAGGGTGCTCTTCCCCACGTTGGGGAAGCCCACCAGCCCCACGTCCGCCAGGAGCTTCAGCTCCAGGACGACCTCCCGGCTCTCCCCCGGGAGGCCGGGCTTGGCAAAGCGGGGGGCCTGCCGGGTGGGGGTGGCGAAGTGCCGGTTGCCCCAGCCGCCCCGGCCGCCCCTGCACAGGACAAAGGGCGCGCTGCCGGACATGTCTGCGATGATGGCCCCGGTGGCCTTGTCCCGGACCAGGGTGCCCCGGGGAACCCGGAGGGTGAGGCTTTCCCCGTCCTTGCCGGAGCAGCGCTTGCCCTGGCCGTCCGCGCCGTTGGCGGCGGCGTATTTGCGCTTGAAGCGGAAGTCCATCAGCGTGGACATGTGGTCGTCCACCTGGAGGATGACATCCCCGCCCCGGCCGCCGTCGCCCCCGTCGGGGCCGCCCGCGGCCACATATTTTTCCCGGTGGAAGGCAACGGCGCCGTTGCCCCCTTTCCCGGCAGTGACCTTGATGGTCGCTTTGTCAACAAAGGAAGCAGCCATGTCTTCCCTCCTTCATGAAATACGTTTTTCCTTATGCAGCCAGAGGCTGGATATTGGCCACCAGCGTCTCGCAGTCCGCCGCGCTCTGGGCGGTGATGGAAATGGTGAGCATATAGTCGGAAACCCAGCGGAACAAATAGGTCTGAGAGATTGTTGCGGAATTCACAGTCACGGAAGAATCCATGCGCACATAGTCCACTCCGCCCAGGGAGACGGTCTCAGGGTCTTCCACCACGTAGTCCATGCCGGTCATGTCGGCCAGGCTGTCGTGCAGGATTCCGGCGTAGGTCTCCGCGGTGATGAGGGTGGTGCCAGCAGTGGTGTTAAGATCTTCCAGCATGACCATGATGTTCTCCGTCTGATCCGGGGAGAGCAGCATGGCGTCGTAGACTGTGCCGCTGACGGCGATGGCTTTTTCTTCCTCAGAGATGTTCTGGAGGCTGTCCATGCCCACGCCCACGGCGGAGGCGATCATTTCATCGTTTGCGGCGCTCCAGTTTTCCGGCAGCGCAATGGAAAGCCCGGTAAACTCGCTGGTGTACACACCGTTTTCCACGCTGCCCCGGACGATATCCGCCGTTTCCTCGCCGCTTTCCTCCGGCGTGTCGGTGGCAGGTGTCTCAGTTTCGGGCACTGCGGTGGAAGGGGCCAGAGAGGCGGGGGCTTCACTTGCGGGGGCCTCCTCGCCTCCGCAGCCACCCAGGGCTGCCAGGAGCAGCATCGCTGACAAAAGCAGAGCCATGGTCCGTTTCATCATAGTTCCTCCTTCATTTTGTCCAAAAATTGTTCCTTTGATGATAATAAAAAGAGCGGATGGGGAACCCATCCGCTCTTCTTTTGCTTTACTGGGCGATCTCGTAAACGGAGACCTTCTTGCGGTCCTTGCCCAGACGCTCGAAACGCACGGTGCCGCTGGTCAGGGCGAACAGGGTGTCGTCCTTGCCCTTGCCCACGTTGGT
>CALWOS010000238.1 GCA_944383185.1 uncultured Oscillospiraceae bacterium | reverse complement strand
TGGGGCGCATTCCCAAGGGAATTGTGAACAGTTTAGGAGCGTATGAGCCATGAAACAAACGGAAACCATTTTCGTCAGCGGCCACCGGAACCCGGACACGGACTCCATCGTCTCGGCCATGGCCTATGCCGCGCTGCAAAACGCCCTGGGCCACCGGGAGTACCGCCCCGCCCGCCTGGGCCAGATCAACGACGAGACCCAGCGGCTTTTGGACTACTTCGGATTCCCTCCCCCGGAGCTCATCACCACCATGCGCTCCCAGGTCCGGGATTTGGACTACGATATGCCCCCTGTGATCAGTGACGCGGTGTCCGTGGGCCGGGCCTGGGCCATGCTCCAGCAGGACGGCCACGTCCCCGCCGTCCCTGTCACCCAGGAGGACGGCAGCCTCTTCGGCATGCTCACCGCCGGGGACATCGCCAACCACAACATGCAGTCCATCGACAACCCCCTGGTGGAGCGCCTGCCCCTATTCAACCTCCTGGGCGCCCTGGAGGGCCAGCTCATCCAGGACGGGGGGGACGACACCATCTCCGGGGAAGTGGTCATCGCCCTCCAGGCGGACTGCCCCTCCATCCATCCGGGATGCATTGTGGTCTGCGGCAACCACCAGGATGTGCTGGAGCGCTGCCTGGAGGTGGGCGCCAGCTGCATCATCGTCTGCCGGAACCTCTGGAACGGGGAGATCGAGCTGCCGAAGGACTGCGGCACCTGCATTATCAGCACCCCCTTTGACGCCTACCGTACTGTGCGCACCATCCACCAGGCCATCCCCGTGAGCCGCCTGTGCCGCCAGGAGGGGATTATCACCTTCCACCTGAACGACTTCACGGACGATGTGAAGGACGAGGTCCTCAAAAGCCGCCACCGCTGCTATCCCATCCTGGACGGGGAGGAAAAAGTGGTGGGTACCCTCTCCCGCTTCCACCTGCTCCGTCCCCGGCGCAAGCAGGTGGTGCTGGTGGACCACAACGAGTCGGCCCAGTCCGTGCCTGGCCTGGACCAGGCGGAAATCCTGGGCATCATCGACCACCACCGCCTGGCGGATATCCAGACCGCCAACCCCATTTTCTTCCGGAACGAACCCGTGGGCAGCACCACCACCATCATCGCGGAGATGTATCAGGAAAAGGGCATCATGCCCTCCGGGAAGCTGGCCGGGCTCATGACCGCGGCCATCCTCTCGGACACGGTTATGTTCAAGTCCCCCACCAGCACCCCCCGGGACCAGGATATGGCCAAGCGCCTGGCCCGGATCGGGAACGTATCCCTGGAGGAACTGGGGCAGCGCATCTTCGCCTATTCCACCGCCGGGACCAAGTCCGCCCGGGAGCTGCTCATGAGCGACTTTAAGGAGTTCCACATCGCCGGGAACGACCTGGGCATCGGCCAGGTCACCTGCGTGGAGTCCGCCCAGCTCCTGGAGCGGAAGGATGAATTTTTGAAGGCCATGGACGCCCTCCGGAAGGAGCGGCACTACTCCCTGGTGGCGCTGATGCTCACGGACGTGCTCCTGGAGGGCACCCAGCTCATCGCCCTGGGGGACGACGAGGCCCTCAACCAGGCCCTCAACACGGAACTGAAGGACCACACCGTGTTCCTCCCGGGGATCATGTCCCGGAAAAAGCAGATCATCCCCATGCTCTCGGCTCTGTGGGGGTAAAAAAGCCAAAAGGCCCGGGGGCCTTTTGGGAGCGCTGTGCAGGAAAGGAAAAGCCTTTCCTGTACAGCGGGTTTGCACTTCGCTTTGCGCCTCGGTCGTCCGCCTGGAGGCGGACGATTCGACGCGCGCTCCGTGAATGGAGTTTTTTCCGACGCGCATGTCGCCGGAAAAAACGGATTGTATTTTATTCGCGGCGGTGCGCCGCGAATTCTCCGAAGGTTTTGGGATCGAGGTTTTGTTATGTCTGAAACGATTACCCGGGCGGCGGACATGGTGCCGCCGCTCTCTGTCATCGCCCATGTGCGCAGCGATTTTCCCGACAAGTTCGGCATCCCCCGGCAGAGCGGCCTGGTGCCGGAGCTCCGGGCCACGGTGGTCTTTACCCCGGACTACCGCGCCCCGGAGGCGGTCCGGGGGCTGGAGGGCTTTTCCCATATCTGGCTCATCTGGCTCTTTTCCCAAAGCGTGGGCCACGGCTGGTCCCCCACGGTGCGCCCGCCCCGTCTGGGGGGCAACGCCCGGCGGGGGGTCTTTGCCACCCGCTCCCCCTTCCGGCCCAACCCCATCGGATTGAGCAGCGTGCGTCTGCTGGCCGTGGAGCGGGATCCCAAGCTGGGGACGGTGCTGCGCATCGCCGGGGCGGATCTGATGGATGGCACGCCGGTGCTGGACATCAAGCCCTATGTCCCCTATGTGGACAGCCATCCGGAGGCCGACGGGGGCTTTGCCAGCGCCGGGGCCCCGGAGGCTCTGGCCGTGGAGATCCCCCCGGAGCTGCTGGAACCGGTGCCGGAGGAACTGCGCCCGGCCCTCCTGGGGGTCCTGGCCCAGGATCCCCGCCCGCCCTATCAGGACGATCCGGAGCGGGTCTACGGCCTGGATTTCGGCGGCTTCAACGTGAA
>CALWOS010000237.1 GCA_944383185.1 uncultured Oscillospiraceae bacterium | reverse complement strand
CCAGGCCCGCGGAAAGGGCGTTGGCCAAAGTCTTCCGCCGCTGGCCGAAGGCCGCCCGAACCACTCGGAAAAACGCCTTCTCGCTGCACACCTCCACCGGCGGCGCGGCGCAGCGGGTCAGGCGCACCACGGCGCTGGTGACCTTGGGCCGGGGCACAAAGCAGCCCGGCGCCACATCAAAGAGGTACTCCGGCTCCGTATACCAGTTCACAAACACCGTAAAGGCCCCATAGTCCCCGCTCCCCGCGGCGGCGCACAGGCGCCGGGCCACCTCCTTCTGGATCATCACTGTAACAGTTGAAAAACACCCGGCCTCCAGAAAGGCGGTGAGCAGCGGCGTGGTGACATTATATGGCAGATTGGCACAGACCACTGGGCGCAGCCCGGCAAGCTCCGTCTCCGCAAGGGCGCGCAGATCCATGCGCAGCGCGTCCCCGAACAGGACGCAGACATTCTCCCGCCCGGCCAAAGTCTCCGCCAGGACAGGCCGGAGCGCCTGATCCAGCTCAATGGCCACCACTTTCCCCGCCCGAAGGGAGAGCTGCTCCGTAAGGCAGCCGATGCCGGGGCCCACCTCCAGCACGCCGGCGCCCTTGTCCGCGCCGGAAGCCTCCGCGATGCGCCGGGGGACCCAGGCCTCCGTGAGAAAATTCTGACCCAAGCTTTTGGAAAACCGGAACCCGTGGCGTTCCAAAAGAGCGCGGATCTGGGAGAAGTTCGTCAGCTCCACGGCCCTCCCTCACTTCCACTGGAGCGCAGCGCCCATGGCCGTGGCAAAGCGCCCCCGGTCCGGTACCAGGAAGCGCAGGCCGTACATCTCCTGGAACTTCTCATAGGCCGCCCGGGCGGCGGGAAGGGCCGCCGGAGTCCCGGTGACCACCACGGTGTCCAAGCCACAGCCTTTGGCGCAGAACACGGCCATACTCCCCACCACCTGGAGCACCAGGTTCAAGATCCCCGCGGCCCAGTCCGCGGCGGTGCTCTCCGCCCCGGCCTTGGCCAGGTTGGAGGCCGTCATGTCCGCCGGAAGGCTGCCGCCCCCGGAGCACAAGTCCCCGATGGTCAGGTCCACCCGGCCCAGGTCCCCGGTCCGGGCCATGCGGTCTATCTCCTCAGGATCCCGGCAGCCCAGGATACGGCCCCCAAGTCCCACCAGGGTGCCGCCTCCCACGCCGGTGCCGCCCAGGTGGGTAAAGCTGTCTCCGTCGGCCCGGATAAAGGCCGTGCCCGTGCCGAAGCTGGCCACCACGGCCCGGTCCACCCCCGCCAGGAACGCGGCCCCCCGGCCAATGGACGGGAGCTCCGGCACCCGGGCAAAAGGCAGGCCCGTTTTCTCGATGTCGCAGCGCTCAGCCCCCAGTCCGGTGACCGCCACGCCGGCCACGTCCCCGGACTTCAGGCCCTCCCGCTCCAGGAGCTCCCGGAGAATGCGGGAGGCCGTGCGCGGGCTGTTGTGCTCATAATGGGTGAGGCAAAGTTTCTCCCCCTCCATGCCCACAACCTTGACGGCGCTGCCGCCCAGATCCATTCCCAGAATCATATGGTCTCTCCTTCCCCGCTGAGCAGGCTTTTCTCATAGGCCAGGCGCAGCGTCCCGGCCTCCGTGCCGGACTCCAGGTACACGTCGCCCCGGTAGACATAGCCCAGCTTCCGGATCAGCCCCTGCATCACCCGGTTGTCCGGGTGGGTGTCCACCCGGAGCGCCCCGCACCCCCGGCCCAGGGCAATGTCCCCGGCAAAGGCAAACAGTTCCTTCGCCAGCCCCCTGCCCCGGAGGTCCCGGCGGGTGGCTATGCGGTGGATTACGGCGTAGGGCCCGGGAAACTGCCAGGCGTCCAGCTTCTCATAGCAGGACTCCGGCCCGGGGCACAAGGCCATAACGCCCGCCACGGCCCTTTCCACAGTGAGGACCCAGCAGCACCCGCTCTCCATATCCCGCCGGTAATCCGCCGCTGCGGGGTAGCCCTTCTGCCACTGGTCCACACCCTGTTCCCGGAGGAAGGCGCTGGCGCCGGCCACAATGTCCATAATGGCGGGGAGATCCGCCTCCGTCCCGGGGCGGATGTCAAAGTCCAGCCGCTCCTCCTTTGGCGCCCGTTCCGCCAAAATCTCCTGCAAAAGCGCCTTGTCCTCCCCCTCTGGGGTCCATTTTTCAAATAGGTCGGGGCGCTTGTCCATGGTCCTGGCAATGGACTGTTTCCGCCGCCAGCGCTCCACGGCCTGGTGGTCCCCGGAGCGGAGGATCTCCGGCACTTCCTGCCCCTCCCAGGTTTCCGGGCGGGTGTACTGGGGGTACTCCAGAAGGCCGTCCCAATGGCTCTCCCCCATGTAGCAGGCCGGGTCCGCCAGCACGCCGGGCACCAGGCGGCACACCGCGTCCGTCACCGCCATGGCGGCGATCTCCCCGCCGGTGAGAACAAAGTCTCCCAGGGAGAGCTCCTCGTCCACACAAGCGGAGATAAACCGCTCGTCGATTCCCTCATAATGGCCGCAGACCAGCACCAGGTGGTCATAGTCCCGGACCAGGCGCTTTGCCGTCTCCTGGGTGAAGGTGGGCCCCTGGGGGCTCATGTAGATGACCCGGCTGCGGCCCGTGCCCCGTGTTGCCAGAATATCGTCCAGGCAGGCTTTCAGGGGCTGGGCCATGAGCACGCAGCCAAAGCCGCCCCCATAGGGGTAATCATCCACTTGGCACTGTTTGTTGGTGGTATAGTCCCGGATCTGGACGCAGCGGATGTCCAGGATGCCCTTTTTCGCCGCCCGGCCCAGGATGCTCTCCCCCAGCACGGCGGAGACCGTGTCCGGGAACAGGGTCATGATGTCCACTTTCACGGTCCGTCACATCCCCTCAATGAGGCGCACGGTGATGCGCCCGGCATCCGGATCCGTGCGGAGGATGAAGGCCGGCACGGCGGGGATGAGGATCTCCCGCTCCCCTCGGACCACGTAGACCTGGTGCCGAGGGGTATCCAACACGTCGGCCAGGACGCCCAGCTCCGCGCCGGCTTCGTCCACCACCAGTGCCCCCAGGATATCCTGGAGAAAGAAATGCCCCTCCGGCAGGCGGGCGTCCTCCCGGCGGATGGAGAGGACCTTGTTTTTCAGCACCATGGCCGCGTCCACCGTGTCCACGCCCTCCAGGGCGGCGATAAGCATGTTCTTGTGGACCCGGCTGCGGAGCACCCGCACGGGCGCGCCGTCCAAATATAGGGTATGGAAGCCCCGGAGAAACTCCGCGCTGTCCGCCCAGGGTTGGATCTTCACCTCGCCCCGAACGCCGTGGGTGTTCACGATCTTGCCGGCTTCCAGAAATTCCTTTTTCATGGCATGACCTCTTTGATACAAAAAAAGCCCGGCAAACCCGGGACACAAGTCAACTTGCCTCGTAGGGCCTGCGCCCGCAGGCGCAGATGCACATGCAAAAATGAGTTCCCTCCCCGCAGCGTAGCCACTGCGGCCTGCGCAAAGAATGTCCCGCCGGGACATCCTGAATACTGCGGTGCGCCACAGGAAAAAACGACATACAACAGAGCGAACGTGAGCCTTGCCCGCCAGAAGCTGGCGGACAAGGCTTACGCTGAACGGAGTGCCGCTCCTTTTGCGGAAAAAGTCCTTGCCTTTTCCGCAGAGCTTTGCTCAGTCCACGATGTCTACAGACACCTTTTTCCCCTTTCTCTGGGCGACGGCCTTCATCAGGATGCGGATCTCCTTGACGATCCGACCCTGGCGGCCGATGACCTTACCCATATCGCCCTCGGCCACGCGGACCTCATATACGGTCTCGCCGGCGCCGGGGCACTCCGTGACAGAGACCTGGTCAGGATGATCCACCAGGTTCTGTACAATGTAGGTCAAAAGTTCTTTCATTGGGTTTCGCTCTCCTTTTGCCGTTACAGCGCCTCCGCTTTCTTCAGCAGGGCCTTGACGGTCTCCGTGGGCTGTGCGCCGTTGGCGACCCAGTACTTGGCGCGCTCGGCGTTCACCTCGATCTTTACGGGATCCGCCAGAGGATCATAGGTACCCAGCTCCTCGATGAAGCGGCCGTCCCGGGGAGAGCGGGAATCCGCCACTACGATGCGGTAGTAGGGGTTTTTCTTGGCGCCCATTCTGCGCAGTCTGATCTTGACCATTTGGTCTCACCTCCATTTGTTGCAAAATGAAACTTATGAATCCACGGCTCACGCCGGAAATTCCCAAAAACTGCCGGGCTTTAAAAGCCCATCATACCGGGGAAGCCGCCCCGTTTGCCCATGCGGCGGCGCAGCTTGCCGTTTCCGGCCATCTGCTTGGCCATGGCCTGCATCATCTCGTATTGCTTCAAAAGCCGGTTCACGTCCACCACGCTGGTGCCGCTGCCGGCGGCGATGCGCTTTTTCCGGCTGCTGCCCAGGCACTGGGGGTTTTCCCGTTCATGGGGCGTCATGGAGAGGATGATGGCCTCCGTCCGGGCCATGGCCTTCTCGTCCACCGAAGCGCCCTTCAGGGCCCTGGGGTCCAGGCCCGGGATCATCCCCGCCAGCTCCTCCAGGCTGCCCATGCCCTTCAGGGAGTTGAGCTGCTCCAGGTAATCCGTCAGGGTGAACTTGTTGTCTTTCAGGCGCTGGGCCAGTTCCTCGGCCTTTTTCTGGTCGATGTTGGCCTCCGCCTTTTCAATGAGGGTGAGCACGTCGCCCATGCCCAGGATACGGCTGGCCATGCGGTCCGGGTGGAACACTTCGATCTGGTCCAGCTTTTCCCCGGTGCCCACGAATT
>CALWOS010000236.1 GCA_944383185.1 uncultured Oscillospiraceae bacterium | reverse complement strand
ACGCGGACGGCCTTGCCCTCGCTCCGGGCGATGGACTTGGGGGCCACCAGGTGGACCTTGGCGCCGATGCCCAGCATGGAGCGCAGGGCGTCCACCAGTTCCTTCTCCCGGTTGGCCAGGATGGTCATGGAGTCGGAGAAGTTTTCCGGCTGCATCTCCACCAGGATGTCCAGGGTGTCCGTGTGGTTCTCCCGGTCCACAATGATCTGGTAGTTGGAGGAGTAGCCCTTGTTGATGAGGACGGTCTCAATCTGGGAGGGGAAGACGTTCACGCCCCGGATGATGAGCATGTCGTCGCTGCGGCCCATGGGTTTGCTCATTTTCACCAGGGTCCGGCCGCAGGAGCACTGCTTCCGGGTGAGGGTGGCGATGTCCCGGGTCCGGTAGCGGAGCAGGGGGAAGGCGGCCTTGGTCAGGGAGGTGAACACCAGCTCGCCCTTGCTGCCCTCGGGCAGGGGCTCCAGCGTCTCGGGGTCCACAATCTCGGGATAGAAGTGGTCCTCGCAGATGTGCATGCCCGTCTGCTCAGAGCACTCGAAAGCCACGCCCGGGCCGGAGGTCTCGGTGAGGCCGTAGATGTCGTAGGCCTTGATGCCCAGGGACCGTTCAATATCCCGGCGCATCTCCTCACTCCAGGCCTCGGCGCCGAAGATGCCGGCTTTGAGCTTGATCTTGTCCCGGATGCCGTGCTCATGGACGGCCTCGGCCAAGTAAGCGGCGTAAGAGGGGGTGCAGCACAAAATGGTGGAACCCAGGTCCACCATGAACTGGAGCTGGCGCTCTGTATTGCCGGAGGACATGGGCAGGGTCAGGCAGCCCACCTTGTGGCTGCCGCCGTTGAGGCCGGGGCCGCCGGTGAACAGGCCGTAACCATAGCACACGTGGCAGACGTCGCTCTTGGTGCCTCCGGCGGCCACGATGGCCCGGGCGCAGCATTCTTCCCAAAGGTCGATGTCCGCCTGGGTGTAGAAGGCCACCACCCGGCGGCCCGTGGTGCCGGAAGTGGACTGGATGCGCACACAGTCCTCCAGAGGCACGGCCAGCATCCCGTAGGGATAGGACTCCCGCAGGTCGTTCTTGGTGAGGAAGGGCAGCTTGGAGATGTCCTCCACGCCCCGGATGTCCCCGGGTTCCACACCCTTTTCTTCCATGAGGGCCCGGTAGTAGGGCACATGGTCATAGACGTGCTTGACCTGCTTGACCAGACGCGCGCTCTGGAGGGCGTGCATCTCGTCCCGGGACATGGTTTCGATCTGCGGCTGGTAGTAGTTTTCCAATTTTGCTCTCTCCTTTTCCTTTTTTTGCTGCGGAGACGAAGAAAAAAGCCCTTCGTCCCCGGAAAAGGGACGAAAGGCTGTCACAGTTGCAGCATTCCGCGGTACCACCCAAATTCGGCCCCCCTGCGGGGAACCGCACTCTTGACGCGATAACGGGCGAACCCGCCGGGGATTGGCCGGCGCTCCCGGGCGAACCAAGCGGCGGCGTGGCGCCGGGAGCTCTCAGCCGGTGGCTCCCGTTCTCTGCTGCGCTGTCTCAAACCGCTATTTTCCCGTTCATAGCGAAAAAAGTATATCACGCCCGCCGGATTTGCGCAAGTGCGCATTTTATAAAAATTGACGTATACGGCCCGGGCGATTATAATACAATTTACAAAGAATACGAGCCCCTTTCCCCGCCGGGAAGGGCGGAGAGGAGAACCCAGCCATGCGCCTGACCAACAGCCGAAACAGCAAAGACGCGGACGCCGCCGCCATCCATATCCGGGGCGTGCCCTCCACGCTATTGATGCGCAACGCCGCCGGCCATGTGGCCCGGGCGGCGGAAAGGCGCGCCCGGTGTCGCCGGGCGGTGATCTTCTGCGGCAGCGGCAACAACGGCGGCGACGGCGTGGCCGCGGCGCTTTTTTTGCTGCGCTGGGGCTTTCAGGTGCGGGTCCTCCTCACCGGCAGCCGGGAAAAGCTCACGCCGGACACCCGGGAGATGGAGCGCCGCCTCCGGGAACTGGGGGGCGCGCTGGAGCCCTTCGACCCGGAGGATGCAGCGCTGCGGGAGGAACTCCGGCAGACGGGCGTCATTGTGGACGCGATGTTCGGCGTAGGCCTCTCCCGGCCCCTCGCGGGCCTGCCCCTGGTGGCGGTGGAGGCCATCAACGCCGCCGGCGCACCGGTGGTGGCCGCGGACATCCCCTCGGGCGTGGAGTCGGACACCGGGCGCGTCCTGGGCGCGGCGGTGCGGGCCGACGAGACCGTGACCTTCTCCCTGGCAAAGCCCGGGCATTTTCTGGAGCCGGGGTGCGTATACTGCGGGGACATCACCGTGGCGGACATCGGCATCCCCCGGGATCTGGTGACGGATTCCGTGATCCCGGTGCGGGCCGTGGTCCGGGAGGACCTGCGCCTGCCCCGGCGCGCCCCGGTGAGCCATAAGGGGGACTATGGCCGGGTGCTGATCCTCGCCGGAAGCGTGGGCTACACCGGCGCGCCGGCCCTGGCGGCCCTGGGTGCGCTCCGGGCCGGGGCCGGGCTGGTGAGCCTGGGAGTGCCGGAGCCCATTTACCCCATCGCCGCGGCCCAGCAGCGGGAGGCCATGGTCTTTCCCCTGGCGGCGGACGGGGAGGGGCGGCTCTCCCCCCGGTGCCTGCCCCAGCTGGAAGCGCGCCTTTCCCAATGCGACGTGTGCCTGTGCGGGCCCGGCCTGGGCCGCAGCGGGGGAATCGTGGAATTTGTGCGCCAGGTGGCCCGGAGCTGCGCCGGGCGGCTCATTCTGGACGCGGACGCCCTCTGGGCCGCGGCGGAGGACCCGGCCATCCTGTCCCTTCCGGCAAAGCCGCCCATCCTCACGCCCCACGACGGGGAATTCCGCCGCCTGGCGGGATCGGATACCGGGGACCGGCTGGGGGAGAGCCTGGACTTCGCCCGGGAAAAGGGCGTGGCGCTGGTGCGCAAGGGCCACCGGACGCTGATCGCCTGGCCGGACGGCGGGGGGGACATCCTCACCACGGGAAACCCCGGCATGGCCAAGGGCGGCACGGGGGACGCCCTGGCGGGCATCCTGGCGGGCTTTGCCGGGCAGCTTCCCCTGGAAGCGGCCTTGCCCACGGCGGTGTGGCTCCATGGCCGGGCGGGGGACCTGGCCCGGGAAAAACTGGGGGAATACGCCATGACCGCCTCTGACCTGCTCGCCGCGCTGCCGGAGGCGGAACAAGAATTGCTGGAGGGATAGCACATCCATGAGGCGTTTCTTTGCATTGGTACTGGCGATGGCCCTGGCTCTGGCGTGCAGCGCCTGCGGCGGGGGAGATGACCGGGCCCGGACGGAGGTGTTTTTCACCCAGGCCCAGGAGGCCGCGTCCATCTCCCTGGAGGCGGAGCTCACGGCCCTTTCCGGTGAAAAAATACTTGAATATACGCTCTCTTGCGGGTATACTGACCATGAAGCCCAGGTATGCGTCCTTTCCCCGGAGAGCCTGGCGGGGATCACCGCCGCCGTCTCCGGCCAGGAGTTGGAGCTTTCCTACCAGGACGCGGCCTTGGAGACCCAGCTGCTCACGGAGGATGGCATCGCCCCGGTGAGCGTGCTGCCCCTGATGCTCTTGGCCATGGAGACCGGGCACCTGGACCGCTTGGGAAAAGGCGACTGGGAGGGAGAGGACTGCATCACGGCGGAACTTCTGGTGGAGGACAGCCTCACCGTGGCCCTTTGGCTGGAGGAGGAGAGCCTCACGCCCCGGTACGGAGAGCTGTGGGAAAACGGCAGCCGGACCGCCTGGTGGACGGTGACGGCCTGGGAGCTGGTTCCGGGAACGGAACCGGGCACATAACCACTATTATAGTTATAGTATTATAGTATTATAGTATTATAGAGAAAGCGGCCAAATGCGCAAGGTTTGCGCGGGAGATTTTACATGAAACTGGATACAGCCAGATGCTGGGCGGAGATCGATCTCTCCGCCCTGGAACATAACTACAGGGCCATCCGCGCCCGGCTGCCGGAGGGCTGCCGTTTCCTGGGCGTGGTGAAGGCCGACGCCTATGGGCACGGCGCTTTGCCTGCCGCCGGAAAGTTGGCGGAGCTGGGCGCGGATTACCTGGCCGTCGCGGGCCTGGACGAGGCGGAGGAACTCCGGGCGGGGGGCGTGTCCCTGCCGGTGCTGATCCTGGGCCGGACGGACCCGGCTTTCACGCCCCGCCTGGCGGAGCTGGAAGTGACCCAGACCGTGGCTTCCCTGGCCGACGCCCAGGCCATGTCCGCAGCCTTGGCCGGACACGGACGCGTGAAGGTCCACCTCAAGCTGGACACCGGTATGGGCCGCCTGGGCTTCCGGGCGGACCGGGAGGAAGAGCTTGCGGAAGCCTCTCGGGCCATGGCGCTGCCCGGGCTTGTGCCGGAGGGGGTTTTTACCCACTTCGCCGTGTCGGACGAGCTCCCCGGCGGGGGGGCCTACACCCGGGAGCAGTTTGCCCGCTTTACCGCGGGCGTCCGCTTTCTGGAGGAGACCAGCGGCAAAACTTTTGCCATCCGCCACTGCGCCAACTCCGGGGCGGTGCTCCACTATCCGGAATACGCCCTGGACATGGCCCGGCCGGGCCTCTTGCTCTACGGCCTCTATCCGGACCCACACCCGGACGGCCTGGAGCTCCGTCCGGTGATGGCCGTGAAGGCCCAGGTCTGCGCCGTGCGGCACTATGCCGCCGGGGACACGGTGAGCTATGGCCGCACCTTCCGGGCGGAGAAGCCCATGACCGGGGCGGTGATTGCCATGGGCTATGCCGACGGGCTCCACCGCGTCCTCTCCGGACGCTTTTCCATGCTGCTCCACGGCAGGCCCGCCCCGCAGATCGGGCGGATCTGCATGGACATGTGCATGGTTGACATAACAAATATCCCGGAGGTATGCCCGGGGGATGTGGCCACGGTGTTTGGCCAGGATGGCGCGGCGTTCCAGCCGGTGGAGGCACTGGCGGAGGCCGCCGGGACCATCTCCTATGAACTGGTGTGCGCTATGAGCCGCCGGGTGCCCCGGATATACCGCTGAAAGTCTTGGGCGCGAAAGCTTCCGGCGGCGGTTGTATAAAAATCTTCTCTCCGTGAAAGAATGGTACCAGCCCACTACATAGGATGGTAATGGGCAATCCATCTTCGGAGCGTGATACCCATGAGTACGGTCAAGCGGGGAGAAATTTATTTTGCCGACCTGAGCCCGGTGGTGGGCAGCGAACAGGGGGGCATGCGCCCGGTCCTCATTGTCCAGAACGACACGGGAAACCGCCACAGCCCCACGGTTATCGCCGCGGCCATCACCTCTCAGACCGGGAAGGCCCGGCTCCCCACCCACATCAATCTCTCGGCCCAGAGCTATGGCCTGAGCCGGGACAGCGTGGTTCTGCTGGAGCAGATCCGCACCATAGACAAATCCCGCCTGCGGGAGCGCATGGGCCGGCTGGACAGCCCCACCATGCAGCAGGTGGACAACGCCATCGCCGTGAGCTTCGGCCTGAGCTGAGCGCGCAGCGCTGGAGGAATGCAGTCAAACGGCTCCGGGGATTTGCCCCCGGGGCCGGGCAGGGAGGTACATACGCATGCAGAAAAAAATCGCCTGGATCCTGGCCTTCGCCCTGGTGGCGGCGGTGTCTTTCGGGCTGGGGGCCGTGGCCTCCGGCGGCTTCGGCACCCAGTCGGACCCCCTGGTGAGCCTGAGCTATCTCACCGACACCCTCACGCCCCAGGTCCTGGACGAGGTGACCCGGGAACTGGAGTTCCGGGTGGTGACCCTCAATAACGGCCAGACCCTCACCGGTCAGGTGGGCTGCGAAGTGCTGCTGCGCATCGGCAGCGCCGTGTGCGCGGCCTCGGACAGCCCGGGGCTGGTGGATTCCACGGACGCCAGCAATCTCAACAACGGCGGCGCCCTGGTGACAAATCATCTGTATCTGGTGACCATCCAGGGTCACGGCTTTACCGCCACGGCCAATGGCACAAAGGTCCTGGTGAAGGGGAGCTATACCATCTCCTGACCCATCCAATATCCGAATATCCCGGCGGCCCCGCACATACGCTATGTGCGGGGCCGCATTGCGTCTGGCTGGAAAGGCAAAGCTTTTCCGGCCGGGGAACTGCGCGCTGCCCAGCGCAAGGCACGGCCCATCTTTTCGCGGGCCGTGTCTCATGTTTGTCCCGCGGGAGCTGCTTTTGGCCCGGCGCACAGATGTATTCCGAAACTGTACCGCCGGCACAGTTTTTGTTCAGGCCGCGGCGGCTCTGCCGCGGGGAGGAACCCGCTGCGCGGAAAAACCCTGCGCTGCGCCGGTGCAAACTTCAGCGGGATTTTCCGGGAACCCCGTTTTGGAAAGGAGGGCATCCATAATGGAGGGAAACTATCCTGTGATCCTGGAGGGGCGGGAGCAGGGGACGATAGAGGTGCGGCAGGAGGGCCTGATGACGGTGTTCCGGGCCCGGTGCGCCGACCCGGGGCAGTTGGTGCGGCTGTCTCTGTATGGGGAGCGGGAGGGGTATCTGGGCGTGATGGCCCCGGGGCCGGAGGGCCTGGAGCTGGAGCGCCGCCTGAGCCGGGCGGCGCTGCGGGAGTTTCCCCGGAAACCCCGGTATGCCGCCCCGGCCGGCGCGCCGCTGGCCGCGGAGCCGGACCCGGACGTGAGCGATGGGGGTGACACGGCAAGGGAACCGGAAAAGGAAACGCCTGACACAAAGATTAACATAACAAAAACAGGAGAGACAGAAGACCAAGAAGATCCGGACGGCGGACGGAAAGAGAACGAGGGAGATACAGGAGTTACCATAACAGAATTAGAGGAAGAAAAAATATCTGATATAAATGATAAACAAAATAATAAAGTTGACATAATCATAGAGAGCGCAGAGGAACTTGCTTCGGCAGATCCGGCAGAAACAGAGGAAGTCGGTGTAGTTTACATAACAAATGATATTGTGTGGTATGCCGGACCGGGAGGCTGCCTGTACGGCGCCGGGGCGGGAGGGCGCTGGCTGGCCGTGCCCGCGGCGGCAGAGGCGGATCCTACCGGAGGGAGGGGCCTCTATCGGGAGATCCAGGGCCGGAGTTATCTCCTGTTCCGCACCGGACAGCGGAAAGCGGAAAACTGACCGGCGGAAAAAATTGCAAATTTTTGGAAAGGGATAAGCATAACAAAATTATGCGTATGCACCTGGGTTTTTGTCCGTGTTCTGCACATCGGGCGCTGAAGTTTTCTGCCGGAAAAAGGCTGCGATAATCTCCTTCTTGCTGGGCATACTGATTCCGAGGCGAACTGACGCCAAACGCAACGGGAACAGGAGGAAATTCAATGGCAAATCTTACCACAAAAGAGCTCACGGCGCTGGAGGACCAGATCGGCTGCGAGGAGATGCTGG
>CALWOS010000235.1 GCA_944383185.1 uncultured Oscillospiraceae bacterium | reverse complement strand
GGCCGACAGCGACACCAGCGTGGACACTGCCGTTGTGATCTTCATCACTGCCGAGGCCTAAGCCCCAGGCTTGACCTGACAATCTTCCCAGCAAAAAAAGAAGGACCCCTTTCGGGGTCCTTCTTTTTTACTATAATATAAGGTATATGGTCAATCCTCCAGCCGGCTTACGCCGACAGCCCCCTTTGCACAAGGGGGCCTTTTTGCTGCGCAGCCCCCGCGTCCCCGGGGGTTCCAGGGGACCTGACATAAAAATGTGGGGCAGCCCATCAGGCTGGCACAGCATTTTTTCGGGCGGACACGCCATAAAAAGAAAGGCGGAAATGTGTGAAGTGCCTGTTGGCTGTTTTTGCCATACCTATTTTATTGATATGTGCTGTTTCCACCGCATATCAAGCGGTTTCAGATAAGGGTACGGGTGAAAACCTGGAACTCGTTCAAATGCATCCGGCTATCTCGCGGAATAAACACGGTTCGGCGGAACAGCTGCACCGGCCTTTCGCTGTTTCAGAGGCAGAAACGAACCCACCATAAAAAGCTGTACCAATTTGCTTGCCGCAAATATGCCATGAGATTCCCGCTTTCACGAAGTACATTGCCTGATCTCGGCTATCCGCCGCTCCTGCCATGCATTTCTTACATGCCTTCCGTAGTTGTCAGACCTTTCCAGGATCCCAGAGCTCTTCCTCCGGCTCCGGGTCGGAGAACACCACCCCGGGCTGGAGATAGGGGTTGTGCAGGCGTTCCTCATGCAGTGTTGTCGTGTCAAAATGACCGGGATAGACGCGGTAGTTCCCTGGAAGATCCCGGAGCCGCCCCAAGGAACGGAGCAGCGCCTGAGGATCACTGCAGGGCAGATCGCAGCGGCCGCAATCCAGATGAAAGAGTGTGTCACCGGTGAAAAGCACGTCCTCACAGAGGTAACTCAGCCCGCCCGGCGTGTGCCCCGGACAGGCGAAGACGGAAAAACGCAAGATGCCGGCCGGGATGGTATCGCCGTCCAAGGGAAAACGAGTGTCCGGCAGAGGGACAAAGCGCCGGGGAGCTGGGTTCACCAGCGGGTCCAAGTCCTCTTTTCCCACATAGGCCGGGGCTGGATACGCTTCGTACATCGGCCAGAGAGCGCGGAAGTGATCAAAATGGGCGTGGGTCAGAAGATAAGCCCGGACCTCTAAGCTTTGTGTCTGAATGGCCTCTAGAATCCGTGGCGCCTCTCCGCCTGGGTCGATGACCGCGCAATCTCTCGTGCATGTATCCCAGACCAGATAGCAGTTAGTCTGGAGTATCCCAACCTTCAGCATCTGGATTTGCATGGAGTATCCCTCCCAGACTCGCCCTGGGAATCCAGCTGTGGCGACACAGCCTTGTCCCGAGGGAAGAATATCGTGAGAATAAAACAAACCGCCAGCAGCAGAACCATGATCCACGCCACCTGCGGGAAAGCAGCCACGTAATCCGGCGTGCCGTCCGGTGCGGCTCCGAACACGCTGAGATAAGGTACCACCAGGGCGGAAATGAGGCATGCGCCCAGGTTGGACAACAGGGAAATGGCCCCGGAGGCCGCGCCGCTCTTTTCCGGCGGAACGCCTTTGAGGGCGCAGGCGTTGGGCATACCTCCCAGGAGCGCGATGCCGAGGCTGGGCAGGATCATGGCTAGAACGTAATACCAAAGCGGCGTTGTCTCCGTTACGATGACCAGCATCAGCATACCCAGAACCCAGGTGGTCGCGCCGCACATTGCCAGCGTCCGGGTGGTGAAGCGCCGGTTGAGGCGGTTCACAAAAAAAGATAAAGGAAACGCCGCCAGAAATAGAATTGTGAGCATAAAACCGGAAGTTGCGGAAGACATGCCCAGGCCACTGGTAAAGTAATAGGGAAGGGCAGTGGAATAATAGCACTTGATTCCATAAATGTAAAGTCCAGTAAGCGCAGGGATCAGGAACCGGCGGCTTTTCAGCAGTGCCGCATCCAGCATCGGGTGTGCTGTTCTAGCTTCATGACGAAAGAAAAGCGGCAGGAAAACAGCGCTCACGGCAAGCAAAGCCAGGATCAGAGGATGGCCCCAGCCCAATTGTGTGGAGAGGGAGAGCAGGGAGATCAGCGCACCAATCCCCAGAAACAGCATGGTCATGCCGACGCCGTCTAGCTTCCGGGCTTGGCCACCCTCCGGTGCGCCGCCTTTCACCGCCAACAGCACATATACAAGCATACCGATTACAAGGATCTGGCTATACCAGAAAAGCTGCCGCCAAGTGAAAACGGAGAGGAAAAGGCCGATAATGGTAGGCCCAAGGCCGGAACCCAGGGTGATGCACGCGCCCAAAATGGAAAACCCGCCCACCTTTTTTTCCGTGGGAAAATTGTCGGCGATATAGCTCATGCACGCGGGATAGGACGCGGCAAGGCCGATCCCGCTGAGAAAGCGCCCAGCGCAGAACACGACAAAGCTGTGCGTTACAGCGCAAAGAATGTTTGCAATAAAAGTAAAGGCGATACCCACCAGGAACTGGGTTTTTACACCCCGCTTGTCCCCCAGCCAGCCCAGCAGCGGCGCCAGGATTGCGGAGGACATCGAGGTGAGCGTGGTAATCCAGGGCGCTTGCTGGGATGTGAGGCCGAAGGAATCCGTGATGTATGGCGTACCTACGCTGGTGATCATGCTCAACAGGGTGATGAGCACATTGCTGATAAGCAGGGGGAGAAAGCCCCGCCAATAGTGCTTGGAAGATGCGGTCATATTGGTTTTCCATCCTTTTTGTAAAAAACGGCCGGCGGCGGAGAAGCGCCGCCGGCCGGGGGGCCGGAGTCAGCGAATGATCTGGATTGTGGCGTCGGCAAATACGCCGCAGCGGGTACCGCGACCGTGATCTGCCAGGAGCCGCTCCACCTCTTCCCAGGTGGAGGCCCAAGTGATCAGGGCCGGGTCACAGTAAAAAGCTGCGCTGGACCAGTCCTGATAGGGCGTATAGAGGATCATCCGGTTCACGCCCTTTGGCTTTTTGCCCAGGCCGAACCACATGAACCCGCCCATATTTCTGCCGAAAGCGCCGCTGCCGAAGTGAACCACTTGACCAAAGTCCACATGGTTAACCACCACCAGATCCCCGCCCTTTTCCGGATCCAGAGCCAGAGCCGCGGTGCTGGCGCCGATGGTGGCTTCGCTGCCCTTGAAATTGGCGTTGGCGATGACCACATCGTAAGGCTTAGAGGGGTGTACAGTGTAAAGGTCCTTGGCATAGTCGTATGCGGCGTAATACGCAGCGATGGGCTCGCCGGTAAACATGCCCACAATACCTTTCCGAGAGTTCACAACGCAGTCAATCTTGAATTCGAAACCGCTCATGCGCACGATTTCCTCGATCTGATCCCGGAACACCGCGCTGGTATCCAGTTTGCCGGCGTCGGCAATGGGGTTTTTCCCGCTGGCCATAACGGCCTTGATCGAGTCATAGTGAGTACCCTTGATGGTCTCGATGGAAGACACGCCCGGCATGATGATCTTGCCGCCGCCGCCAAAGCCGTTGACTGGGTGGGGCACAAGACTTCCGATGCCGATGCGCAGATCGCAGGCGAGAAAATCGCTGTTGAGTTCCACGGGCACGCCGGTGGAGGTTTCCCCGATCCTTTTACAGTTATCATAGGGGTTGTGGTTGTAGGTGGGGTATTCCCGGACGATATCCGGGCCCAGCTTTTCCCGGAAGTCCCTGGCATTCATGGCGGCATGTGCACCGCAGGCGTTGATAAAGCGAATGCCCGCTTTCGGTACGCCAGCTGTGAGCAGGATGTCCAGGACGATCTCGGAGATGGGCTGCGTGGGAGTGCCCCGGGATACGTCGTCAATAAGGATGCACACGTCCTGTTTTCCTTTGGCCAGGGCGCTGAGGGGTACCGTGCCCACCGGGTTTTCCAGACTGTCCCGGATTTGCTGCTGGGTTAGTTCTGGCAGTGCGTCGTTTTTGCCCGCCAGATATTCTACCTGCCAGTTTTCTGGAAGGCGGATTTCCACCGGCGTGTCCCCACACCAGCTGTTTTGGGAGAGTTGAAAATTCACAAAAGCCGCTCCTTTCCACACAGACCGTTGGAACCTGTCACTTTGCAGATTCCCGATTGCGGAACATATCCCAGCTGCCGGTCCCCTCTAGAACGCCACGATCCAGAGTGTAGCCTCGGCGCCGGATTTGTACCAACTTGATGATGCCGAACACAGGGATGCCAAAGGATACCAGAGGTGTGTTGAGATACGAAACATAGGAGTAGCCTTTGTAGATGATGGTAGTAAGACCCAACATGGATACGGCGCTGGAGATGCCGATGATAATCAAGCTAATAACAAAGAGTTTGATGGCCTCGGAAACAGACCAGTTGCGGAACACCTTGAGCGAGGCAAAACGCATGCCGTAGCCATAACACATGGCATTGCCAGTAGTAATAACCGCCAGACATACCACCACGACATATACCGGTGTGAGCCATAACGCACCCATCTTCACAATGCCATAGTACATGGGGAGAGTTTCGTTAATGGCTTCTGGCATGAAAGCTTCCACACTAAAATTGATAACCACCAGGAAAAAGCCGCAGAACAGGAAGCTCCAGAGGACGGACTTGGTTACGTCGCTACGGGTTTGCAGCGGTTCAAAGCATGGAAGAACAGACAACCCCAGGCCTCCAGTGAGCATACAAAACTTGATGGTACCCCACCAGAAAGCCTCCCCATAACTGGTGTACATGGTGCGTTCTTTCACCATATTTACCACATTGTTGCCATAACCACTGGAGAGTACGGTGACGAAAATGACGGCCAGCAGGGCCAAAATCGCAGTACCCATGATACTGGCTAACTTGTTTACCACCTCTGTGCCCCAGATCACACTCAGAATGACGATTACGGCGAACAGAACCACATACAGAATATAGGATCCGCCTATAAAGCTCTGGAGCGTGCTGGCAAATGTAGCGATACAGGCGGCAAAGGTAATGGGCATAGAAATGATCTGAATGATGTCGAAAATAGTGGCTACCACTTTTGGGCCATAGAGCCGTTCCATAAAAATACCATAGTTCCACGCATTGTTCAGTCGAGCGTACTCTACAGTGATCCACATGACGCAGGAGATGAGGAACAATCCGCCTAGGGGCATGATGAAAGCCGTCCAACCATGCTGTGTGAAATAGGCTCCTGCCTGGGAACCGGTTGCCCAGCCGCCGCCGAAGAAGGTAGTCATATACGCAAAGGCCACACCGATGATAGCACTTAATTTTGCACCATTTTTCACATTTGACATGGGAATCCTCCTCTCAGATTTGAAGTTTAGGGCAGGCTTGCATTTGCCGGGCCAATCCACCGGGGAGCTCTGTTCTTGAACAGTTATTTTTTTCCCTTGACAATCAGCGCGTCCAGCACGCAGACGCCCTGGCCTTCCTCATAGACATAAACAGGATTGATATCCATCTCTTTCAGCACGTTTTTATTGGCTACAGCGTACTCCGAGACCTGGACCATCAGCTTGGCCAAGGCCTGGACATCGCAGGGTTTACTGCCCCGGTAGCCTGTGAGGAGGCGGTAAGACTGCAGGGACTTGAGCGCATCCAGGGCCTCTGCCTCACAGATGGGGCAGGGGATCAGCTTCGTATCCCGGAAAACCTCCACAAACACGCCGCCCAGGCCAACGAGAAGCATGGGGCCAAGCTGCCGGTCGTTTTTCACGCCCAGAATGATCTCCAGCCCCGGCTTTGCCATCTGCTGCACCAAAATGCCCTCCAGGCGCGCCTGGGGCGCAAAGGCACGGCAGGATTCCAGGATATTGTCAAAGGCCGCCTCCGCCTCCGCCAGACTGCCGACGTTCAGACGCACGCCGCCGGCCTCCGTCTTATGGAGAATATCCGGGGAGTGGATCTTCAGCACCAGAGGGAAGCCAAATTCCCCACACACGGCGGCAAGTCCGGCCTTGTCCTTTACCACCTGCTGCTTGGGCACCGGGATCCCCGCCGCCATGAGCTCCTGCTTGCTGTCGAACTCCGTAAGTGCGGCGGCGTGCTCCGGATAGCGCTCTGGCACAGCCCACTCCAGACGCTTCCGGGCGGGATCGTACTCCATGTAGTGCACCAGCGTCTGCATGAGTTTGTAGCCGATCTCCGCCGGAGGAAGGATGGGAATCCCGGCTTCGTTCAGGCGTTTGCGCCAGGTGGGATCCCGGCGCTGTTCATACTGGGGCATCATGAACAGGGGGATATCCGGATGCTTCTTGGCGCACGCGATTACCGGATCGCCCATGAACGCGTGCATATCATAGCCGGTGTCCACTGCCTCATCGTTGAAGTCGAAAGCGGCGATGATGGCGTCAATGTTGGGATCGCTGGCCAAGAGGTCAAAGGTGCGGGCCAGTTTGTCCTGGTCGCCCCGGAGCCCGGCAGTCATGTCCAGGGGATTTTTAGCAGTGCCGAAGTCCGGCATCATTTCATTGATGGCATCCTTGGTGGCCTGGTCCAGGTCCGGCAGATTCAGGCCGTAGCGTTCGGCCAGATCTGCGCTCATGGTGGCCTCACCGCCGGAACGGCAGACGATGGCAAAGCGATTGCTCCTGGGCAGGCGGCCATTGAGGGAATAGAGCACGGATTCCAGCCCGTAGTACTCCTCCACGCCGTCTGGAGATAGCACGCCGTATTTGTCGAACACCGCCCGGAACATCTCATAGGAACCGGCGAGATTTCCAGTGTGGGAGGCGGCAGAGATGGCGCCCTTCTGGCTACGGCCAGATTTGAGCGTGACACAGGGAATTTTACGGTCCACACATTTTTTCAGCAGACGATAGACCACATCCGGTTTTTTCACGCCCTCCATGTACATGCACAGGAGCCTGGTGCCTGGGTCATCCACGCAGTAGTCTGCCAGTTCCTCTTGGGAGACGATACTGCCGTTTCCGCCGGAGACGCCATAGGAAAGGCCGATCCAGTCCCGATCCATGCCTCCCATAGTGTACCCACCACTGTGCCCCAGGACTGCCGCGCCGGTGGGACGGCTCAGGTCATAATCCCCATTGCTGCCCCAGACGGAGATCTTGTCCACGTTGTTGAAGATGCCACAGCAGTTTGGCCCGACGATATGGAGGTCATACTGTGCTGCCAGGGCGGCCATTTCCTTTTCCAGCTCGGCGCCATGGCAGCGGTGGTCCTCCGCGAAGCCGCTGGAGTAGACGATGAAGTCCCGGGTGCCGCGTTCCGCGGCCTCCCGGATCAGGCCGTTCACCGTGGCTGCGGGGGTGGCGATGAGCACCAGGTCCGGGCACTCCGGCAGGGCGGCCACGTCAGGATAGGTCCGGACACCGAAGATCTCCGCTTTACGCTGGTTGATAAAGTAGGAGCGGAGCTTATTCCCGGTTTTCAGCAACTCCTTCGCGGCGTAGCAGCCGAAAGATCCCGTGCGGTCCGAAGCGCCGATGAGCGCCACGCTCCGGGGCCGGAAGAGCTTTTCCAGATTTGCCATGATTCCCTCCTAGAACTGGTTTGCGTAATTGTCCTGGATGACACGGATGAGCTGTGCGATGGTCTCGTTTACCGGTGTGGGTACGCCTACGCTCTTTCCAATCCGGGCCACGGCGCCATTGAGGGACTCTACCTCGGTCAGGCGTTTGTGCATCACATCCTGCGCACCGGAGGGATAGTTTTCGCCGGGAGAGGCAAGGGCGGTTTTCCGGGTTTCCAGAATACCCTCCGCCGTAATCTCCACGCCTTTGGCGTGGGCGACGGCGACGATCTCGTCCACAATGGCCTCCACCAGGGCGTTGCCGCTGGGGTGGCGCAGTAGCTTCTGCATGGTCAGGCGCACCAGGCCGCAGGTCATGTTGCAAAAACAGTTGACGCCCACCTTGGTCCAGATAATCTGATCGATGTGCTCACAGTATTCGCTGGGGAAATCGCTGCGGTTGAACGCGTCCAGGAGTTGGTCATATAAAGCCGTGCGCTCCCCCTCCAGCCGGCGGAGGATGATATTGTGGTCCGAGTGCAGCATCTGGATATGTCCGGGTTCCAGGACTTGCCCCCCGCTGTAGAGGATACCGTAGCCAATGCGTTCGGCAGGGAAATACTCCAGCAGTGTATCCGTGGTGCCAAGGCCATTCTGGAGGGTGATAACCGTGGTGTGCTCGTCAAAGATTTCCCTGTGACCCTCGATGGCGTTTTTGGTAAAGGGGTTCTTGGTCTGGATGATCACCACGTCACAGGGGCCTACTTCCTTAGCGTTATCCCCGGCGTAATCAAAGAAAATAGGATCGTATATCTTGCCAGTATTCTCGTGCCAAACTAGGCCGCTTTTTGCAATTGCCTCCATGTGGGCCTGGAAGGGATCCAGGAGATATACCGATTCTCCGGCCAGCTTCAAGTGGCCGCCTACGTTGCAGCCGGTGGCGCCGGCGCCCAGGATCGCAATCTTCATGTGATATGCCTCCTTTGGTCTATTTTGCCAGGTCTATGCCCAGGTCAAAAGCTTTTCCGTACAGATCCCGCTGCTCCTCATTCCGCGCGGTGCGGCGGAGCAGATCTTCTTTCAGTTTCTCAGGGGGGACAACTTTGGTATAGGCAGCCAGGAACCCGCCCACTACCAGGTTAAAGCAGCGGTCATTGCCCAGGGATTCCGCGCTGGAGGAGAAGGGGACCCGGAGGACCGTGACATCATCAAAGGGAACCTCATCAATGAGATCAGAATTTACTACAACAATGCCGCCTTTTTTGCGTTTGTCCCCATAGTCCCGCAGGGAAGCCTCGTCCAGAAGTACCACAAAATCATAGCTGCGTTTCTCTGGAGCGCCCACGCGCTCATCGGAGATGATCAGCCGGCCATAGGTGGCGCCGCCGCGCCTCTGGCCCTGATACCAGGGATAAAGGCACATGTTCATGCCGCAGTCGTCCACCACTGTGGCCATGGATTTGCACAGGACCTGGACGCCCTGGCCACCGATGCCGGAGATAAAGAATGTCTTTTCCATGGTCTCGCCTCCTTATTCTTCTTTGAAAACACCTGTGGGAAAGACCGGATATACGTGCTCTTCCTGGAAGGCCTTGACCTTGTCAAAGGGGACTTTATAGGTGGATGGGCACGCGCTAAGCAGCTCCACAAAGGTATAACCATGGCCCTGCTGCTGGAGTTCCAGCGCCCGCCGGACATATTTCTTGGCCTGACGGATTTGGGCGGGCGTGGTCAGCGCGCCACGGGCCGCGTAGCGGCAGCCGTCCAAATTGGCCACCAGCTCCGCCATACGGATGGGGTACCCTTGAGCCTCAACACTGCGGCCATAAGGGGAGGTGTTGGTAACCATGCCAATGGGCGTAGTGGGGGCCAGCTGGCCGCCGGTACAGCCGTAGTTCTGATTGTTCACCATAATGGTGGTGAAGTTTTCGCCCCGGGCCGCGGCCTGGAGGGTGTCGCCCAGGCCGATGGAGGCACAGTCACCGTCGCCCTGGTAAGTGATCACCAGTTGGTTGGGGCGCATACGCTTGAATCCGGTGGCCACGGCGCAGGCTCTACCGTGAAGGGCCGGGAACATATCCAGATCCAAATTCATGGTTCCCGCCACATAACAGCCGATGCCGTAGCATATGGCAAGATTATTCACAATGTTCATCTCTTCTGCAAGCTCCACCAGGATCTTGGAAACGATGCCATGCTGGCAGCCGGCGCAGTAATAGGTCAGCATCGGCCGCAGGTATTTCGACCTCTGATATACGATCTCTTCCATCATCTGCACCTCCACTGGTTATTTTTTCCCAAAATGGGCCCGGAAGGCCTCTTCGATCTTGTCGCAGTCCGCAATCACGCCGCCTGCTGTGGCGCAGCTTTCCACAGGAATGGCGTCCTTGGTAAACTCCCGGACATCATGATAAAACTGCACAGGAATGCACATCTCCACCGCCAGAACGCCCTTGATTTTCTTAGGATCCAGTGCGGCAAACACGTCCTCTGGGAAGGGATAGAGCATTACCGGCCGGATCATGCCGACCTTATAGCCCTCCCGGCGCAGCTCCTTCACGGAGTCGATGCCATACCGTGCGGGGGCGCCGAAAGCCGCGATTACGTACTCTGCATCCTCCATCATATAGGACTCGCAGATCATCTCGTTTTCCCCGATCTTCCGGCATTTCTCGCCGATTTCCTGGAAATGCCGCATGTTGTAGATCTGCATCGTCTCCGGGCCAAATTCTGAGGTGTATACGTGGGGACTATCCTCCACGCGCAGGGCCCCCTTCTCCGGACGGGTGTCCCGGCCAGAGGGCGTATACATGCGTTTGTCATAATGCTTGTCCGGAATGACCTTGTCAAAGTCCACAGCCTCAATGGTTTGCGATGTGGTGGGTTCGGTCATGATCACCACCGGCGTGCGGTAACGGTCCGCGATGTCAAAGGCGAGTCCCACCAGTTCCGCGAGCTCTTGAACCGTAGAGGGACATAGGACAGGTACGCGGAGCCCACCATCTCCGAAGGATTTGGTAAGCATGTTATAATCGCTTTGGGATGCTTTGATGCCGGTCTGGGCTGCGCCTTCACGGGTGACATCCACAATGACCATGGGGAAACCGCCGTCCGCCGCTGCGCCAAAGGCCTCATACATCAAAGCCAGGCCCGTGCTGGAAGAGGCCACCATGGCCCGCTCCCCGGCGATAGAGGCTCCGATGACCATGTTGATGGCACCCAGCTCGCTATCCGCTTGCAGGAAAGTGCAGCCCCGCTTGGGCATTTCCTTCGCCAAGTAATCCAGAATCTGGGTTTGGGGTGAGATGGGGTAACCGGCGAAAAACTTACAGCCACAGCGCATGGCCGCTTCGCCCATGGCGTCATTCCCCATCATTACGATTTTGTTGCCGCCCATACTGATGACCTCCTTTATCTGTAGACGGTGATGGCGGAATCCGGGCAGACGATAGCGCAGGTAGCGCAGGCCACGCACTCTGTGCCTTCCAGCATGTCTGGACAATGATTCCCGTAGCCGCTGGTATTGCGCTGCTCACCCATGTGCAGAACATGCTTTGGACAAAACTGGATGCAGTACCCGCAGCCTTTACATACGCTCCTGTCCACTACGATCCTTCCCATAGTAAGCCCTCCTTTTGGTTGACAGATTCTTTACTTTTGCCTATAATTGACATCAATAAGGCCCTGGGGAGCCACCGTCCTGCGCACCCCTTTCCGTTTCGTCATCTATTATATTTTGTGGGAGATGTTTTGTCTGAAAAAAGATCACTGGCGTATATACGTGCGCGTTATGCATAAAAATATCAATTAATTTCTCTCCTTAATTGCATAAAACGCTGATTTTTCTACGGTGAGGATTTTTTATAAAAACAGGATGAGGAGGTATGCATGGATGGATGCTCATGTTCTGCAAGAGGAGTTTGCACAAGAGCAAAGCAGCTTTCCGCTTCGCTTCCTCTATGACAATCTTTTCAATGTGTTGCGGAATGCGATCATCCTGGAGGAGTACCCGCCCGGCAGCCGGTTGCATGAGGGGGAGATCGCGGAGACCCTCCATGTGAGCAGAACGCCGGTCCTCCGGGCCCTTTCCATGCTGGCGGAGGAGGGCCTTGTAGAATACCATGAAGGCCGCGGGTATCTGATCACAAAGCCGGACTACCGTTCCATCCGGGACATTATGATCTTTCGGGAGAGTATTGAGCCAGTATTGGTCTATCATGCGGCCAAGTATGCGGGAGAGCGGGACATTGTGGAACTCCGGCGTTGCCTTCAGATGTTTAAAGATGTGGATGTCCAGGATCGAAGTCCTGACTCCATCCGGCGGTTTTTCTATGCGGACAAGACTTTCCATGACAAAATCCGGGCGCTGTGCTCTAATGTGTATCTCAACCGATCCTATGACACAAACCTCACTTCCGTCTACCGCTCCATTTATTTCAACAACAAATATCCTTACTCCATCAACTGCAGCGCGACTGATACGCACGGTGCAGCTTATCAGGTACATCTCAACATTTATTATGCCATCAGGGCGCGAAACGGCAGGATGGGGATGGAGGCATGTTACTCCCACCTACGCCAGTACGATATACGCACCCTTTTCCAATCTATGGAATGAGGCAAAGTTGCGCAAAAAAGAAAGAAACCCGCTCTGGAAATCCGGAGCGGGTTTCAGGTTGTCAGAGTGGTGCTGATTGTCTCGGAGGAAACGTTGGCTGCTTTGAAAAGTCTTTTCTGTGGTATGTCGGGTTTTTGCATTACCCCTATGCCGCATAAAATGAGCTTGGTACTGATGAACACCAGCCCCCGAAAACTTCTCAATAATTTTGCTTTGCAAGAATTATTGGCCACGAATGTATTTCCAACTGCTCATTGTTTAACAATTCCCTTAAATGCAATACACTCACATGAAGCAAAGGACACGTTTTAGGACCAAAGCCTGTGGCAGACGTCCGTGCTCAAAAAACGGTTTTTCTGTGTTGCCTTTGCGAGGCCCTGCCGCTTTTCAGCCATACAAAATACATGGATAACCCCTAAGATCACCTGGTGGCCTTCCCTGCAAAGCCCCATTTTAGGGCAGGGCGATCAAAACGGCCCGGCTGCTGGGGAGGAAGGCGATGTCGGTGTTGGAACTGCTCAGGTTGACCCGCCCGAACCAGAGGGTCTCCAGCTGGCTGCGCTCCAGGGTCTCATGGCAGCCGTAGTAGCCATAAAAATTATAGCCGTTGTGGCCGCCGACGGCGGTCCTGTCGATTGCCAGTACATGAGATATGGCGGCAAAGCCCCGGGAGGGAATCAGGAGCTCCACTGTCCAGCTCAGCATCCCGTCGCCGCCCTGGGTGTTCCGGACGGCGCCGGCGTAAATATAAGGCCGGTTGTCGCTGGCGTTGGCGCCCTCATAGTTGGCGATGTAATGGTAGCCGCTGGCGAGGCCGTTGGCCTGTATGCCGATGGTGGTGTGGTTGTTGTTGACGGTGTAAAACGGCGCGGTGATCTCCACCCGCAGGCGGGGTGTGGCGGACAGGTCCAGCCCGCTCACGTCCAGACTGAGGCCCTCGGCTTCCGCCGCGAGGGTCTGGGTCAGCAGCACCTGATAGGGCTGCGCGGCCAGGGCCGCGTCGATTTTGGCGTTGTCCGCGTTGAAGTCGTCCAGGGTGAAGGGGTCTGTGCGCTGCCACTGGCAGAGACCGACGTTTGGGGTGTAATTGCTGGCCATAGTTTCGGCACCTCCTGAAAAGTATTTTCACCCTTTTTCGCAAAAACGGGGGTTTTTGCACAATGGCATGCAGGGATTTTCGCAAAAAGCGCCGCAGAAAACAAGCCGCGGCGGGCGGAACAGACGAAAAAAGGCCGCGCCCGAATTTCGGGCGCGGCCTTGTGTTTGCGTTGCGGCGGCTCTTACAGAAGGTTGAGGGCCAGGGTCAGGATGACGAATACGATGGCGACCCACTTGGTCATTTTGGCCAGCTTGCCGTCCAGGGTCTTGGCCTTGGTCTTGGTCATGAAGGTGTCCGCGCCGCCGGCGATGGCGCCGGAGAGGCCGCTGCGCTTGCCGGACTGGAGCAGGACCACGGCGGTGAGGAACAGGCAGGCGAGAACCTGGATGATGGTGAGGAAGAGGGTCATGTATCTTCAATCCTTTCCGCTTTTCGGCGTAATTTCATAGCGCACTATATATTATCACACCACGGGGGAAAAAACAAGCATTTTTTTGCTTTTTCCCTCCTGCCGGAAAGTGGACCGGAAGAAGGGGAAAAGTTCGTGGCTTTTTCCGACCCTCGGGCGCTTGCGCAAGGGGGCGGAGCGCGTTATAATTTTACCATATCGGCCCGGGGCGGACCGCGGCGCGCGGACGGCCCCGGGCGGAACTTATGCTGCGGGGGTATGAGGAGTATGGCCTATGGGGCTGTGATCGCCGCAGCGGGGCTCTCCTCCCGGATGGGGGAGTTCAAGCCGCTGCTGCGCATCCGCGACAAGACGATGATCGCCACGCTGGTCGGCGGCCTGCGCGCCGCCGGGGTGGATGAAATCTTGGTGGTGACTGGCCACAACGCCGAAAGACTGGAAGCGCATCTGGCGGAGCTGGGGGTGGATTTCCTGCGGAATGCGGACTATGCCCACACCCAGATGTTTGAGAGCATCTGCCTGGGGCTCCGGGGACTGCGGAGGCCCTGCGAAAGGGTGTTTGTCACCCCCGGGGACGTGCCTTTGGTGCAGCCGGAGACGCTGCGGGAAATGCAGCGGCGAAAGGCCGCGGTGGTGCGGCCTGTATACGGCGGGCGGCAGGGACACCCCGTGCTGCTCTCGGCGGAGGCGGTGACCCAGGTCCTGGCCTACGGCGGGCCGGACGGGCTTCGGGGCGCGCTGCGGCAGCTCTACGACAAGACCGAGCGGGTGGAGGTGCCCGACGAAGGGGTGCTTCTGGACGTGGATACCCCAGAGGAGTTTCAGATGATGCTCCGCCGGGAGACGGAGCGGGAAAATTTGCGGCTCATGGCCGAGGCGCAGGAGGTGGGAGCATGACAGAGGCATTCCGGGAACAATTCAAAAAAGCCAGACGGGAGTTTATTCTGGGGGACTTTCCCCGGCTCAACCCCATGCAGCTCCAGGCCGTGGCCGCGACGGAGGGGCCACTGCTGCTCCTGGCCGGGGCTGGGAGCGGCAAAACCACCGTGCTCATCAGCCGGATCGCCAACCTGATCCGCTACGGCCGGGGCTCCGACAGCGACGAGGTTCCAGAGACAATGGGGGAGGCGGAGCTGGCCCTCCTGGAGGCCGCCGCGGCCCCAGGGGCGGACCCGGCGACCCGGGAAAAGGCCCGGCCCCTGGCGGCGGTGGATCCCTGCCCCCCCTGGCGGATTATCGCCATCACCTTTACCAACAAGGCCGCGGACGAGCTCAAGACCCGTCTGGAAGCCATGCTGGGCCCGGCGGGACGGGATGTGTGGGCCATGACCTTCCACAGCGCCTGCGTGCGCATCCTCCGCCGGGAGGCGGACAAGCTGGGCTATCCCAGCAGCTTC
>CALWOS010000234.1 GCA_944383185.1 uncultured Oscillospiraceae bacterium | reverse complement strand
TCACCTGGTCCATATAGAGCTCGATCCGGGGCAGGGCCTCCCACTCCGGCAGGCGGAACTCCCCCAAAAACTTCTCCCAGCGGAGCAGCTTTGCCTCCACCTGGTTTTTGTCATAACGCTGGGCCATAGCCTGCACCACACTCCTTTGGCTGCATTTTAGCACATCCGGCATCCCGTGTCCACACGATTCTCCCCAATTCCCATAATTTCAGTTTTATTTTCTGCTTTACATATTTTTATGATCGTGATAATATAGTTTTGATATCTAGATTATTTGGGGTGAATGATTATGTCCTTCGCGCTGTTTACCGACTCCTGCTCCAACCTGCCCATGGCCATGCTCCGTGACCGGGACATCCGGGCCATCCCCCTGACCTACACCCTGGACGGCACGGAGCACAGCCGCTGGGACGCGGCGGACGGCTTTGACGGCGCCGCGTTTTACAGCGCTCTTGCCACCGGCAAGCATGAAGTCCACACCTCCATGGTCAACACCGCCGTTTTTCTGGACGCTTTCACGCCCGCCCTGCAGGCGGGGCTGGATGTATTGTATGTGGGCATCTCCTCCGGCATCAGCGGCACCCATGCCGCCGCAGAGGCCGCCGCCGCCCTGCTCCGGGAGCGCTTCCCCCAGCGGGAGATCCTGGCGGCGGATACCCACGGCGCCTCCCTGGGGGAGGGCATCACCGTCCTGGAGGCCGCCCGGCTCCGGGATGCGGGCCTGTCCGCCCGGGAGGTATGGCAGGCTCTAATGGCCCGGCGCGCCTCCCTCTGCCAGCACTTTGTGGTGGATGATCTCATGTTCCTCCGCCGGGGTGGACGGGTCTCCGCCACAGCCGCCATCGTCGGCACGCTGGTGGGCATCCGCCCCCTGCTCCGGGGGGACCAGGGCCGCATTGTCCAGGAGGGCAAATGCCGGGGCCGCCGCCGGGCCCTGGAGGCCCTCGGGGACATCTACCGCCGGGACGTGCGCAGCCCCGGGGACCAGACCGTGGGCATCGCCCACGCCGACTGTGAAAAGGACGCGCTGTACCTCCGCCAGCTCCTCATGGACGCCGCCCCCTGCCGGGACGTGCTGGTCCAATGCTATGAGCCCGTCACCGGCTCCCACGTGGGCCCCGGCACCGTGGCCCTGTTCTTCTGGGGAGAAAACCGTCCTCTCTGAGCGCGCCCCCTGATCCAAGGCCGAAACCGCCCCTTTCGATATGGGGCGGTTTTTTGTCCTTTAATTTTTTGGGAATCCCGGAAAAGCTATTGGCATATCCTGTAAGCTGTGGTATAATTTCGCTGATTGACCCCTGAAGCCGGTTATTTTTTCCCCATACCGGCAAAAATGAAATCGCCGGGGCCGTTTGGTTTTCCAAAGGCGCCCCGTTTCCTCCCAGGCGCTCCCCGCCGGAAGCAGCCGCGGCGCTTGGATATTCTTTGTCATTCCCTGGGAATGCAAAGCGAACAAAAGGTGTACACAATGAAAAAACGCAAACAGCTATTTTATTATCTCTGGACGGGGGCCATTTTCCTGTCCCTGATCCTGGTACTCTTCTCCCTGGTCTTTGCCTCCTGCTCCGGCCCCGCTGGCGCGGCGGAGCCCGACGAAACGCCTCCGGCCAGCGCTGGCCCCGGCGAGAGCGCCGCACCGGGAGAGAGCACCGCGCCGGGAGAGAGCGCCGCCCCGGGCACCGACCCGCCGGAGCCCACCTTCGTCATTACCACGGACAATGTGGAGCTCCAGGAGACGGAGGACTACGGCCAGGAGTATATCGACAAGTTTGTCTTCCTGGGGGACAGTACCACCTATGGGCTGGACGCCTATGATATTGTGGACTCCACCCAGGTCTGGACCCCGGCCAACCGCACCTTCAGCCTCTTTAACCAGAGCTTTATCCGCATCCTCTATCCGGAGACCGGGGAGGAGCTGACCATTCCGGAGATTCTCTCCCGGAAGCAGCCGGAGTATCTGATGATCACCCTGGGCGTCAACGGCATCTCCTCCATGGACGAGGATTACTTCAAGTCCGAGTACCTCTCCCTGATTTCCACGATCCGCTCCGCCAGTCCGGACACCAAGATCATCGTCAACACCATGTATCCGCTCTGCGCGTCCTATGACACCAGCTCCGGCGTGACCATGGACAAGATCCGCGCCGGCAATGAGTGGCTCAAGGAACTGGCGGCGGAAGCGGGCGTGCGCTTCCTGAATACCTTCAGCGCCCTGGTGGGGGACGACGGTTACATGCCGGAAGCGTACACCAACGGCGACGGGCTCCATTTGAACCCCAGCAGCTTCGGCATTGTCATCAACTATATCCGAACCCATGGCTATCAATAAAAATCATATCAAAAAAAGAAAGGAACACCAAACCGATGAAACGCAGCATCTCTCTTCTCCTTCTCGCCTGCCTGTGCCTGGGCCTCCTGTGCGCCTGCGGCGGCGGGGACAGCAGTGAATACCGCACGGACGTCTCCGTGAACGACATTGCCGCCGCGGTGGACACGGCCATCGAGGCCGGGGACAACATGGCCTCCGTGGACGCCAACTACATCCTCAACCGGATGGAAATGGACGTGTCCGATTACGCGGAGTATGTGGTCAAGATCAACGCCTTTGGCGCCAACGTGGATGAATACGGCATTTTCAAGGCCACGGACGAGGCCCAGGCCGCTGAGATCGCCTCCGCCGTGGAGGCCTATCTCCAGATGCGCAACGACACCTGGATGACCGAGTATATGCCGGAGGAGCGCCCCAAGATGGAGGCCGCCTCTTATCAGACCGCCGGGCTTTACGTGATGTACGCCGTACTTTGGGACGAGCCCAAGGCCGCGGCCTTTGAGGCCTTCACCTCTTCCCTCCAGGCCTGATCCCCCCTGAGACTAACCAGCCGCAGCTTCCCCGGGCCCTCCGGCCTGGGGAAACTGCGCTTTTTTCCAAATGTCTGGAAGGAGGCCGCGCCATGCCCCGATTTTTTCTCCCGCCGGAGGCCCTCTCCGGCCCCACGGCGCTTCTGGAGGGTGCGGACGCGGATCACCTGCGGGTGCTCCGCCTGCGCCCGGGGGACACCGTGACCCTGTGCGACGGCGCGGGCACGGACGTCTGCGCCCGGCTGCTCACCCTGTCCAAGGGCGCGGCGGAGCTGGCGCTCCTCTCCCGCCGCCCCAGCCCCGGAGAGGCAAAGCTCTTTGTGCGCATCCTGGCGGGTCTGCCCAAGGGGGAGCGCAGCGATTTCATCGTGCAGAAGT
>CALWOS010000233.1 GCA_944383185.1 uncultured Oscillospiraceae bacterium | reverse complement strand
ATCCCGCCGGCCGTGAGCCGTTACGCGGACTAAAACCAACAAGGGGAAGGGCCTCGGCCCTTCCCCAATTTTTTGTGTATTGGGTTCTTTGGCATTTTCCCGACAAGTTTTTCTCCGGGCATTTACAAACAGGGGAAAAGCTGGTATAGTAACACTAATCCATGAACATTGAATATCGAAAGATCGTCCGGTTCGGCAACTGCCGTGAAAAGGGAAGTCCGGGATTCCGGCGCAGACTGAACCTCTACTGTACGCGGGGACGACGCCGCATGTGCCATTGGCCCTTTGGAAAGGGGGCCGAGAAGGCGCGGCGCCGGGTGATCCGCCAGCCAGGAGACCTGCCGGGCGATTCGTGTCACTCTTAGGTTGGGGGGTGGTGCGGCCGCGGTCCGGGGGCGGAACCCCGGAGCTGTTTCGGATGTCAGTGCCGTTCCCCAGAAGGGGAGCGGCATTTTGCGTTGGGAGGTGCGGGCCCTGGCAAAACTGGAATATTTCATCCCCGTGGGGAAAAAGCGCCTGCGCTGCGGCTATACCACGGGCACCTGCGCCGCCGGGGCCGCCCGGGCCGCGGCGGAGGCCCTGCTCACCGGGCGCTTTCCCGCCGTGGTGCGGGTGGACACCCCCGTTGGTATCCCGGTGGAGCTGGAGATTCTGGACCCGGCCCTTGCCGCGGACCACGCCAGCTGCGCCGTGGTGAAGGATGGGGGAGACGACCCCGACGTCACCGACGGGGCCAAGATCTGCTGCCGGGTGGAGCGCATCCCGGCGGGCTTCGTCTCCGATGGGGGCCGGGGCGTGGGCCGGGTGACCCGGCCGGGCCTGGACCAGGCCGTGGGTGAAGCGGCCATCAACCGGGTGCCCCGGGAGATGATCCGCGCCCAGCTTGCCGCCGCGGCTGCCGCCGCGGGCTACGCCGGGGGGCTCAAATGCGTGGTCTCCGTGCCGGAGGGGGAACGCCTGGCCCAAAAGACCTTCAACCCCCGTCTGGGGATCGAGGGGGGCATCAGCATCCTGGGCACCGGGGGCATCGTCCGGCCCATGAGCGAGGAGGCGCTGATCCAGTCCCTGTATCTGGAGCTGGACATGGCCTTCGCCGCGGGACACCGGGAGATCCTCGTGAGCCCCGGGAACTACGGGGAGCGCTGGGCCAGGGAGAAACTGCGGCTGGATATGGAAAACTATGTCAGCTGCAGCAACTACCTGGGGCTGGCGCTGGATCATGCGGCGGGCCTGGGCGTGCAAAGCGTGCTCCTGGTATGCCACCTGGGGAAGCTCAGCAAGGTGGCCGCCGGGGCCATGAATACCCATTCCCGGGTGGCAGACGGCAGGGCGGAGGCCCTTTGCGCCCACACAGCCCTGGCCGGGGGCGATACCGTCCTGTGCCGGAGGGTCTACGAAGCCCCCACCACGGACGGGGCCCTGGAGCTTTTGGAGGCCGCGGGGCTGCGGACGCGCGTGATGGAAACGCTCCTGGACGCGGCCTGGGGCCACCTCCGCCGCCGCGCGGGAGAGACAATGGATGTGCAGGCGGTGTGCTTTTCCAACCGCTTCGGCCCTCTGGGGGAGACCCCCGGGGCCGGGGCGTGGATGGCCCGCCACAGGATAGAGGAGGAGCAAGTATGATTCATTTTATCGGAGCGGGGCCCGGCGCGGCGGACCTCATCACCGTCCGGGGCGCCCGGCTGCTGGGAGAGGCGGACACCATCATCTACGCAGGTTCCCTGGTAAACCCCGCCCTGCTGGACTATAAAAAGCCCGGCTGCCGGGTGTATGACAGCGCCTCCATGACCCTGGAGGAAGTCCTCTCCGTCATGGACGAGACCGAAAAGGCCGGAGGCGTCACTGTGCGCCTCCATACCGGGGACCCCTCCCTCTACGGAGCCATCCGGGAACAGATGGACGCTCTGGACGAGCGGGGCTACGCCTATGACGTGACCCCCGGCGTGTCCGCCTTCTCCGGCGCCGCAGCGGCACTGGAGGCGGAATACACCCTGCCGGATGTGAGCCAGAGCGTTATCATCACCCGCATGGCCGGGCGTACCCCGGTGCCCGAGAAGGAGAAGCTCTCTTTGATGGCCAGCCACGGCTGCACCATGGTGCTCTTTTTGAGCACCGGGCTTTTGGAGGAAGTGGAGCGGGAGCTCCAGGAGGGGGGCTATGCCCCCGACACCCCGGCGGCCATCGTCTACAAGGCCACCTGGCCGGAGGAAAAGGTTTTCCGCTGCACCGTGGGCACCCTGGCTCAAACCGCCCGGGAAAACCGCGTGACCAAGACCGCCCTGATTACTGTGGGCGGCTTCCTGGGGGACCGCTATACCCGCAGCAAGCTCTATGACCCCGGCTTTACCCACGGCTGCCGCCAGGGGACAGAGGGATGAAGCTCCACCTCATCGCCTTTACCCGCCGCGGCGCGGCCCTGGCGAGGAAACTGGCCGCAGCTCTGGAAGGGCTGGGACACAGCGCGGAGGCCCAGGGCCTGGGCGCAGGGGCGGAAGACCTCCCCAGCGCCGGAGACCTGAAGAGCTGGACGGCGAATGCTTTCGCTTCCGGAGACGGGCTCATTTTCGTGGGGGCCTGCGGCATCGCGGTGCGGGCCATCGCCCCCCATGTGAAGGATAAATTCACCGACCCCGCCGTGGTGGCCGTGGACGAGGCGGGGCGCTTTGCCGTACCCCTGCTCTCCGGCCACG